>CAKRHU010000198.1 GCA_934339215.1 uncultured Lacticaseibacillus sp. | reverse complement strand
GAAAACTGTGATGCCATCATCACCGTTGGTGGCGGTTCTGCGCATGATACGGGTAAAGGTACGGGGATCATTTTGACTAACGGGGATGATATTACCAAGTTATCCGGAATTGAAACCTTAGAAAATGCCTTACCACCATTAATTGCTGTTAACACCACTGCTGGGACTGGTTCCGAATTGACGCGCCACTGTGTGATCACCAACGAAGAAACGCACTTGAAGTTTGTGGTTGTCTCTTGGCGCAACATTCCATTAGTTTCCTTCAACGACCCATCCTTACAATTAGACGTGCCAGCGAAGTTGACAGCTGCTACTGGGATGGATGCTTTTGTTCAAGCCATTGAACCTTATGTGTCCACTAACCGCAATAGCATCACTGACGGCCAATGCTTGCAAGCCATCAAGTTAATTGAAGCAAACTTGCGCGAAGCAGTTGCCAATGGGCACAATCTTGAAGCACGTTCTGGGATGGTTGAAGCGGAAATGTTAGCCGGCATGGCCTTCAATAACGCTGATTTGGGTTATGTGCACGCGATGGCGCATCAACTCGGCGGCCAATACGACGCCCCTCATGGTGTCTGCTGTGCGTTGTTGTTGCCAATTGTTGAAGAATTCAACATTATCGCATGTCCTGAACGTTTCCGTGATTTGGCCATTGCGATGGGTGAAAATGTTGACGGCTTATCCGTTCGTGACGCCGCCGAATTATCCATCAAAGCGATGCGTCAAATGTCTAAAGATGTCGGTATTCCAACGTCCATCAAAGCTTTAGGGGCCAAGCCTGAGGACTTCGAATTGATGGCAGAAAATGCGTTGAAAGACGGCAACGCCTTCTCTAATCCGCGCAAAGCCACAAAAGCCCAAATCGTTGAATTGTTCCAAAAGGCTTACGACGCAGAATAATCGCTCTAACGTAAAAACAGCTTGACGCCATTTTCGGCATCAAGCTGTTTTTGCGTGTAGGCGTACGGTATAGGTCAGGCCAAACGATGCCGCCAGGAAAATCACGACCACCAAGTAAGGCACATGGTAGTTCCAATCCAATAATGCACTTGAAATTAAGGGACCAACGATATTCCCTACCGACGTCAACGACATGTTCAAGCCGTTGATCACCCCTTGATTGTCGCGACTTTGCTTGGTCAAAAGCGTCGTGATCGCTGGTCGTAACAAATCAAAAGCAGTAAAGGCAATCAATGTGGCCACTGTGACGGCCCACTTGGCATGTGTGACTAGGATCCAGGCCACGGCTGCAGCACTGGCGAAAAAGGCGATCCGAGTGAGTTTGATTTCACCTAACCAAATGATCAAGCGGTCGAAGAACAACACTTGAATGATCAAGGAAATGATGCCATTCAACGTGAGGACTAATGCAATATCGTTCAGTGTGAAGTGGAAGACTTCATTGACGAAAATGCTGTAGATGCTTTCAAAGCCTTGCAAGCCAAAACTTGAAACCAAAATCAAGGTGAATAACATCACCATCGGTCCGGTCAGTACCGTTTTCCAATCCGCGGAAGCTTGAGGCTGTATCAAAGTATCTTGAAATTTTTCCAGTTTGCGATCGTCTGGTAGCCAGACAATTGTGGCCAACATCCCAGCAATCCCTAAGCCTGCTGCAAACCAAAATGGCGTTTTGTGGCCGTAGTTGGCTAAGATGCCTGAAAGTCCGGGGCCTAAGATCAACCCACCAGATAAAGCCGCCGATAACCAGCCAATCACTTTAGCGCGCTGACGGTGGTCGGTGACATCAGCAGCCAATGCTTGGGCGGTTGGCATGTACATTCCTGCCGCCAAACCGCCAATGATCCGGGACAAATCAAACATATATAAGTGATTGGTCAGCGCAAACAACACTTCTGAAATGGCAAACAAAGCTAAGCCACCGATCAAAATCGGTTTACGTCCGAGTTTGTCGCTCATTCGGCCGATGATCGGGCTGGTCACAAATTGTGTCAACGCGTAAAGTGACGACATGATCCCCATATCTAAGGCGCTGAGATGTAAATCATTTTTAATGAAGGGCATCACCGGCCAAATTAAGCTCATGCCGAGTAACATTAGAAATTCACTAAAAATCAAAATGGCGATGGTGCGTTTAACGGGACGTGACATGTTAGCCTCCTATTTCAATAAATGCATAAAGAAGATTTTAACATATATGAAGATAATTTGTGAACGCTTGGTGAATAATTGCGACCTCGCGTTCAATTCAGTAAAATGAGCTTGTGATCTCGTGAATGGAGGCTTCAACATGACGCAGCAAGTGGCAGTGATCGGAAGTATCAATGTCGATCAGATCTTACATATTCAAAATTTACCGCAACCTGGAGAAACAATTGAAATGACCGATTTTTCCAAAGCCGCAGGCGGCAAGGGGGCCAATCAAGCTGTTGCCGCGGCCCGCCTTGGGGCCCAGGTAGCTTTGATCGGTGGCACTGGCGATGATTTCAACGGTCAGTACATGCATCAAGTGTTGACCGATGCTCACATTGATTTAACTGGGGTGCACGTTGATCCGCAGGTTGCGACTGGGCAAGCTTATATTTTGTTGCAAGCCAGCGGTCAAAATTCGATCATTATTCAACATGGCGCAAACTTTGCGTTGACTGCAAAGCAAGTGCAATCGCAAGCATCTTTACTGCAAGCTGCAGCGATAACCGTCGCGCAACTGGAAGTACCGATTCCTGCCATTTGTGCTGGATTTGAACGCGCACAGAAAGCTGATCGGGTAACCTTGTTGAACCCAGCGCCAGCCAAAAAGATCTCAGAAGCGTTACTTGGGCTGACAGATATTATTGTGCCCAACGAAACTGAAAGTGCGAAACTCACTGGTATTTCCATTGATGATGAGGAAAGCTTATCAGCCAACGCCGCATGGTTTCACCAGCAAGGCGTGCCTGTGGTGATCATCACGTTAGGTGAACGTGGGGCATACCTGTCTGCTCCTGGTGTTGAAACGCTAGTGCCGGCCTTTAAAGTCAAAGCCCTGGATACGACGGCTGCTGGCGATACGTTTATTGGGGCGTTGGCCGCGCAACTTAAAGCAGATCTCACCAACTTGCGTCAAGCGGTTCAATTTGCGTCGATGGCTTCAGCTCTAGCTGTTCAGCAAATCGGAGCGATTCCGTCGATACCAACGTTGGCACAAGTCAATCAAGCGCTGGCTTAGCAGATGACAACAAACGCCTTGCCGGTCAACCGTTCGGCAAGGCGTTTGTTTAATTTTTCGGTTCATGCGAGGAATCCATGCGCACGATCCCGACTTTAGCAAATAACTGGATCGCGGTTTGCATCGCATCATTTAACTGATTGTGATCGGCACTCGACAACTCGGCGAGTCGGTCATTGATCCGACGTTGCACTTTGCGCATGTGGGCTTCGGCAACGGCATCACCAGCTTTGGTGCGCATCACCAAGACTTGGCGGCGATTATGCGGGTTGCGTTCGCGCTTGACGAAGCTCTGTGCTTCTAATGCTGCAATCGTGCGGGTCAGTTGCGGTGCAGTGGTCCCCATTAATTCAGCAAGTTTACTCATCGTGATGCCAGGATGTGAGTAAACCATGATTAGGGTCATGATCTGCTGGGGCGTTAAGCCGAGTTCTTCTATTGAAAGATTTTGCATCAAGCCTTGAGCCAAAGTCGCAAACAGTTGGCCGAATAACTCAATATGATCATCTGGTGTTGCGTTCCACATATGTACTCCTTTGAACCATTTTCATGGAAAATTCAGCCTTAGGACCTATCTTTCACAAAATGGTC
The DNA here is from genome assembly GCA_934339215.1 of uncultured Lacticaseibacillus sp. GTDB lineage: Bacteria > Bacillota > Bacilli > Lactobacillales > Lactobacillaceae > Lacticaseibacillus. The sequence goes on along the minus strand of CAKRHU010000198.1, from coordinate 513 downwards.
ATGAATCAATTGACAATTGTTAAGTATGCCGATATAGTTAGCAATTGTCAAGTATCCATGCCGGCAATGTCCGCGTGGCATCAAAGGGGAGAGCAGCTTGCTTGAATTAAAACATATCAAGAAATACTACAATGTGGGTGGCACCACCACCAAAGCGCAAGACGATGTGTCGGTCGCTTTTCGGCAACAAGAATTCGTCGCGATTTTAGGGCCATCAGGGTCTGGGAAAACCACCATGCTCAATATCATCGGTGGCTTGGATCGTTATGACTCCGGCGACTTGTTGATTAAAGGCAAGTCGACCAAAGCCTTTAAAGATGCCGATTGGGATGCTTATCGCAATAACTCTGTTGGGTTCATTTTCCAGTCTTACAACTTGATTTCTCACTTATCGATTATTGATAACGTGGAAATGGGGATGACGCTTTCGGGCGTGCCAGCGGCAGAAAAGAAACAACGTGCTGAAGACGCCTTGATTCGGGTGGGCTTAAAAGAGCACATGCATAAATCCCC
>CAKRHU010000197.1 GCA_934339215.1 uncultured Lacticaseibacillus sp. | reverse complement strand
TCCATAGTATGTATAAAATCATAAACACGCTGTGCCAAGTAAACATGGTCCCGGCAATCAATGCGAGGATCAACGCCGTCACAATGCCGGTGACTAAATTAAGTGGCGTTGGGATGCGGGCGATGATCGTCACCAACAGCCCAGCGGTGATCAGGAAAATCAAGATGTCGATCAATGCGATTAGCATGCTGCGCCCCCTTTTTTTCTTATAGTATACCGATGATTGCGTCCTTCGACAAGCACGTGTCAAGAGAATTTTCTTTGCAGGGTTGAATCACCACTGATTATTTGATACAATCTTTCTGTTGTATTTGTCACCCCTCATCTGCAACCGCACAACGTTAGGTTTCAAAGCACAGCACCTAACTTGGCGAGTCATCAGGGGATTAAGCCTACGGGCAAAACAGGAGGTGCACAAGATGTACGCAATTATCAAAACTGGCGGTAAGCAATACAAAGCGCAGGTGGGCGAAGCTCTCTACGTTGAAAAGCTGGACGCAGAACAAGGTGCAACAGTTACCTTTGACCAAGTGATCTTGGTTGCAGGCGAAGGCGACGCTAAGATCGGCACACCAACGATCGATGGCGCAACCGTTACTGGTAAAGTTGAGAAGCAAGGCCGTGAAAAGAAGGTCGTTACCTTCAAATACAAGCCTAAGAAGCATTCCCATCAAAAGAAGGGTCATCGTCAACCTTATACTAAAGTTGTCATTGACGCGATCAACGCTTAATTAAAAAAGGCAAAAATACATGATCAAAGCACGCTTTACCCGTGATAGTCATGGGAACTTGGTCAAATTCAAGTTGACTGGGCATGCGGATGCTGGCGAATATGGACAAGATATTGTCTGTGCTGCTGTATCTGCTGTGTCGATTGGCGCCGTCAATGGGGTCGAAGCCTTAGCGGGTTTTACGCCTAATGTCGATGCCGATGAAGTCAATGGGGGTCACTTACAACTGGTGGTCGACCAAGAATTGACCGGCGAACAAATGCATATCACGCAGATCCTGCTGGAAAACCTTGAGTTATCCATGCAGAGCATCGCTGAATCGTATGGCGATTATGTTCAGATCGAAACTTCTAATCAATCCTAATTCTACATTCGGAGGTGTATCCACATGTTAAAGATGAACTTGCAATTCTTCTCTCACCATAAAGGGGGCGGCTCGACTTCCAACGGCCGTAACTCCGCTGGTCGTCGTCTGGGCGCTAAGCGTGCTGACGGCCAAACCGTTTTGGCAGGGAACATCTTGTACCGTCAACGCGGCACGAAGATCCATCCGGGTCTGAACGTCGGCATCGGCGGCGATGATACCCTTTTTGCTAAAGCTGATGGCGTCGTTAAATTCGAACGTCTTGGCCGCGACAAAAAGCAAGTATCCGTTTATCCAGCAGCACAAGCTGAATAATCACGGAACGCTCCGGCGACGGGGCGTTTTTTTGGTTTCTAGTTTACGGAGGCGGCATATGAGTCGATTATCGCGATTGCGCGACTTACTCGTGGCAAAACATTTGGACGGCTTGTTGGTGACAGATCCCGTCAACGTCAGTTATTTGACTGGCTTTACTGGCGATGAATCAGCGCTTTTGGTGACGGCAGAGGACAGCTTGTTTATCACGGATTCGCGCTTTACCACCCAATTTCATCAACAAGTCCACAACAGTCACTTGGTGTTACATCAAGACCACTTGTTAAGTTCGGCTTCAGAACACGCAACCGGGACGGTCGGTTTTGAAGCTGAGTATATGACCTATGCGGATTTTTTGAAGTTGCAAGGGCCGGCTAAATGGCTACCAACCACGGATTTGGTTTCTGGGTTGCGCGAAGTCAAAGATGATTCGGAATTGTCTGATATCAAACAAGCCATCGCCATTGCCGAAGCCGGCTACAAGCATGTGCTTGACACCATCAAACCTGGCATGACTGAGATCCAAGTCGCCAATGACTTAGATCAGTTTATGAAAAGCTTAGGTGCTTCTGGTACCAGCTTTGAAACCATTGTCGCTAGTGGCTTACGCTCTGCCATGCCGCATGGAATGGCCAGTGATAAAGTCATTGAAGCTGGCGATATGGTGACGTTGGATTGGGGTGCGGTGTATCATGGGTATGTGTCTGATATTACCCGCACGTTTGTCATGGGCCATGCCACCCCAGAACTAGAAAAAATTTACCACGTGGTTTATGAAGCGAACTTGGCCACCACCAAACAAATGCGGGCTGGCGTTTTAGGCAAAACGATCAATGATTTTGCCCATCAATTTATTGATGATGCCGGCTACGGGAAATATTTCGGTCATGGCACTGGACATGGCGTCGGCATGTCAATCCATGAAGGCCCTGGCGCTTGGGGACCTTATCGTGAAGTCCCACAAGCTGCTGGGAATGTTGAAACAGTCGAGCCTGGTATTTATGTACCAGGTGTTGGAGGTGTGCGTATCGAAGACGATATTTTGATCACAGCTGATGATCCGATCGTGCTCACGTCACAAGCCCCGCCGACCCTAGTGGTCGTGCCGGTTTGACTTGCGTGCGTGACACCTGCTTGCTATAGTTAATCTAGTACGAGACAATAATGGAGGAAACACATGATTTCTGTTAACGATTTTAAAAATGGCTTGACCATCGAAGTCGATGGGGCCTTATGGCGTATTGTGGAATTCCAACACGTGAAGCCTGGTAAAGGCTCTGCGTTTGTTCGATCCACATTGAAAAACCTCGCAACTGGTGCAGTTCAGGAAATGACTTTCCGCTCCACTGCCAAAGTTGAAAAGGCCCAAATCGACACCAAGACCATGCAATATTTATATGCTGACGGCGACTCGTACGTCTTCATGGATATGGAAACCTACGAACAATTGAGTTTGCCAGGTGACGAAATCCAAGAACAGCTGAAGTATATGAAAGAAAACATGGAAGTGAAGATCATCATGCACGGTGCCCAAACGCTTGGCGTTGAAGTGCCTAACACGGTGGACCTCGAGGTTAAAGCCACTGAACCTGGTATTCGTGGGAACACTTCTTCAGGTGGTTCCAAGCCTGCTACCATGGAAACTGGCTTAGTGGTTCAAGTGCCATTTTTCGTTAACGAAGGTGATATGTTGACCATTAACACGCAAGACGGTACGTACATTTCACGTGCTTAATCATTTTTAAAACGCTCAAGGAGGCTGCCTTATGGCTGAAGATACAAATATCATCCTGGCAAATCGCACGGATGCAGACGGATCCATCGAAATTGTGCCAGAAGTACTAGAAGTGATTTTAGGGATCGCCGCACAACAAGTGGATGGGGTCTACCAAATGCGTGGCAGCCTCGCCAGCACCATCAATGCGTGGTTTGGTCGCGCCAATCATGGTAAAGGCGTCGAACTCACCGTTGACAACGATACGTTGATCGCAGACGTTTACGTTTACTTGGATTACGGCGTGGCAGTGCCTAAAGTGGCAATGGCCATGCAAGAATCTTTGCGCGAACAACTGCTTTACATGACTGACTTGACCTTGGCTGAAGTCAATGTCCACGTGGTCGGCGTGGTGCCTGAAAAAGCACCTAAGATCGATCCAGAAGATCTGTTCAAAGACACTGATGAAAACGAGGAAGACGATTAACATGTTAGGCAGACACGACGCGCGCGAAGCTGCATTCAAAGCTTTGTTCGCCTTAAACGCAAACCCAGACGCTGATCGCGAAACGGTCAACGCTGATGCATTACCAGCAGGGGAAGAAACGCCTAGCTACATGACGGAGTTAGTCGATGGCGTTTTGGCCCATCAAGCAGAACTTGATGCGGCCATCACCACCCGCTTAAAAGCCGGTTGGCGGATCGACCGCTTGACCAAACCAGATTTGATCACGCTACGCCTGGGCTTGTACGAGATCCAATACGAACCGATTCCTGACAAAGTGGCGATCGATGAAGCCATTGAGTTAGCGAAGAAATACAGTGATGACAAAGCCGCGAAGTTTGTGAACGGAATTTTGGCACACTTTGTTAAATCAGATCAAAAATGATCGTTGGCCGGGATGCGACAGCATTCCCGGCTTTTCGTATTTTTACGGCGATAATATTTTTTCAATGCACGAGTATTGTGGAATTTGTTAGAATCGGCGGACCTAGTTGAATATTATGAATCTCATGATACAATCAACGTGAGCGAGGTACGAATAATCAGCGGCTCAGGAGGTGAGTCGCTGAGGTTCGATGCAGAAGCGTTGGACTGAATATGCAATCACAATGTATAATAATAATCGTATGGGTAAACCCTAGGAGGGC
>CAKRHU010000196.1 GCA_934339215.1 uncultured Lacticaseibacillus sp. | reverse complement strand
GTTACACTGTAACGGTTGTAACGCGTTACAGGTCAAGCGTAAATCGTAAATTTGCCGCGAATATGGGGAAAATACTAATATTCCACGCAAAAATGGTGCCTACTTTTAACGCAGACACCGTTTCGCTTTACAGTTTGATCATCAAAGTCACGATTTGATAAGGATGGAGCTCGATTTCCACATAACCATCATGCAACAAGTTCTCACTAGTATCGGCAGTTTCATTCAATAAGCCAGCATATACCGCAAGAGCCCCGAAGTTCAGCTTTAACTTGACCATTTCATTCACGCCGAGGTATTCATGCAAGCGCACGATTGCATACTCGCCTGATTCAGCCATTTTCATCGCATCTAAAGCAACCGCTTGTTGATTAAAGCTGATCAGCGGCTTGAAGACGTCGCCTGCGACATCTTGGTCCACGGCCAACGGTTGGTTCAATTCTGCCGCGGCGCGCTCCACTTGCCCTTCCGCAAAGTCGCCAGCATGTGGCAACAAGCTATATATGAAATGGTGTTCGCCTTGATCAGCTTGGGTATCAGGATCAATGCCTGAGGTCAACAATGTCATGGACAACTGTTGGCCTTTGACGCGATAGCCATATTTGGCGTTGTTGAGCAATGCAATCCCATAATCTGCTTCAGACAAGTCCGCCCATTTATGCGCAACAGTTTCAAATTTGGCTTGATCCCAGCTGGTGTTGTCATTGGTTGGCCTCAAAACATTCCCATATTGAATGTCAAAGCGGGCATTATCTGCCAGCACTTGGGTATTGAACGCCGTGCGCAACAGTTCTTCATGCTGATGCCAATCGATATCGGTGATGAAATCAATTCGCGGATCTTTGGCATACAAGCGCATCACTTGTTTCAAAGTCGATTCGCCATAATGATAAGTCGTCGTCAAATCGACATAATTGGCCGTGTTCGCCGTTAGGTCCAGTGCATCTGCTTGCAAAACTGTGCCTTTTTGCGGATAGTCCGCATCGATATTCCAGTTGTTGAAGTCAAGCGGCCGATCTTCATACACTGTCAACACGTTCCCACCAGCTTCAGTGAACAATTCGCGTTCTAAGCGCAAGTCGTACAAGCTAGTCACATGCCCATCATCTGCATAAGTCACACAATAAAATGGCGTTTCAATGGTGTGCTCACCGACTTGCGCTGTGGTTTCAGTGGTCGGCGCTGAAGCTTCAGTCAAGCTGATACTACTCAAGGCTGGGACTTTCACCGACTGCAATTCATCACCAACAGCCACCAAATCATTGCGCGTCCAAGGCAGGTCATTTGAAATCAAAGTGTTGCCAGCTTTAGGCGTTAAGCTCAATTTGTCGAGTTTGGCATTTAATTTGGCGACCTCGTCAAATAATTGACCAAATTCGATTTTCGCGTCATCATAAACTTCATGGATAGCACTGCCTGGCAAAATATCATGGAACTGGTTGCGCAACAAGATCACCCATAACGCTTTGATGGCTTCAGTGGGATATGGTACGTCTTGGGTGATGTGGGCCATGGTGTAGCGCATTTCCAAATCGCGCAAGGCGTATTCGGCTTGACGATTGGCTTGCTTGACCCGAGCTTGTGAGGTATAAGTGCCACGATGATATTCCAAGTACAGTTCCCCGCGCCAAGTAGCAAGCTGTTCTGGGTGTTTTGCGACTTTGGCATTTAAGCGGTCAAAGTAATCATCCACCCGGCCAGGCACCACAGTTGGTACGCCTGGTAGCTCATTTAAGATCTGGCGATTTTTGATCTGTTCGCGATTCGGACCGCCACCGCCATCCCCATAGCCATAGCTGACTAAGATGTCGTCATTGAGCCCTTTATCCGCATAAACATGATAGGAACCAAAAACCGTTTGTGGGATCAGCTCACCATTATAGGTATAACGCCATTCTGTGCGATCACCAAAATCCGTACCCGTTTCAACTGTAGTGATAAAATGCGTCAACACTTGCGTTCCATCGATGCCTTGCCACTTGAAGGTGTCATGCGGCATCCGGTTGGTATCATTCCAAGAGATCTTAGTGGTCATGAAATTATCCACGCCGAATTGATGCATGATCTGAGGAGTCGCGGCAGAATAGCCGAAGACATCAGGCAACCACAAGACGTTTTGCTTGGCGTTGAAATGTTCTTTGAAGTATTGACCACCATACAAGAATTGGCGCGTGAGGGATTCGCCAGACGGAATGTTGGTGTCAGGCTCCAGCCATGTGCCACCGTTAGCTTCCCAGCGCTCTTCTTTGATCCGCGCTTGGATTTGGTCGAACAACTCCGGATAGTCTTCTGCTAAAAACGCATAATCTTGCGGCGTGCTTTGGAAAAAGACGTAATCCGGATACTCATTCATCAATTCCAACACGGTTGAAAATGAGCGTACGATTTTCTCCCGGGTATGTTTCAGGCGCCACAACCACGCCACATCGATATGCGTGTGGCCGACTGCCGTAATCTGATAAGCTTTCTTTTGGCCAGGGTGTGCCGCAATGAAGGCTTTGATCTGATTTAAAACGTTCTGACAAACTGGCGTGATCGACGCTTCATTCAACTGCGCCCAGTTGAACTGATCAAAACAGCTGGTCATCAAGTTCAAGTAAGCATAACGCAACGGTTCATCGACATCGAGTTGGCCGATGACGCCGACAATATTGCTGAGGTAATCGTAAGTTTCGACGACCGTTTGATTGAGCACGCCAAAGCACAATGACTTCAAGGTGTAGTGTTGGATCTTTTGCGGACCGCCACCTTCAAGTCCGGTCCACATTTTAATGTAGATATCCAAGGTTTGGTCGCTGAAGTCAGCATTGAAATACGCATCTTCGTGATTGGAATCCACGGCTTGGCGCACTTGCCCGTTGACGAACATCAAGCCTTCATACTTGGAGTTGTTGCCGTCACCAGTACGCCCAAGATTCATGTGGATCACGAAAGGATCATCTGCTAACGTCGGAACTTTAACCGTGAAATGCAACCAGTAATAGCGATCGCGTCCGGACCAATGTGCCCCGAGCGCAATCGATTCCCAAGTATCAAAATCTGGGATGCGGCGCTTGTCTGAGCGAGTGTCTTCTGCGATGGTTAAAGCTTGAACACTTTGGAATGTTTGATAGTAGTAATCGTGCAAGTAACCGAGTTGTTGCGCGGACTTGCGTTTGAATTGACGCAATGGATCTGCCATTTTCTATCCCTCCAAAAGAAGGAGCCGTCTCCAGCTCCCACATTGACTTGATTTACTTGGTGGCCCCACCGAAACTGAAGCCTTTGGACATGTAACGTTGTGCGAAAGTGTATAACACGACCACTGGCAACGTATACAAAACTGAAAATGCCGCCAATTGTCCGTAATCAACTAAGCCGTTGTTGCCAAAGAATTGGAAAATCGTGACTGAAGCTGGCAGTTTTTCTGGCGACGTGATCAAAATGAACGGCACGAAGAAATTCCCCCATGACCCAGTGAAGGTGAAGATCCCGATCGTGAAAATCCCAGGTAACATCAGCGGCATGACGACTTTACGAACGCCACCCCATACTGAGGCCCCATCGATCCAAGCCGCTTCTTCCAGTTCACCTGGGACCGAATCCATAAAGTTCTTCATCATCCAGATCCCATAAGGCAAACTGGTTGAGATCATGAAGATCGTGGTGGCGATCAAAGAGTTTTGTAACTTCATGTACAAAAACATTTGATAAACTGGCACGATCACCGCAGTCATTGGCAACGACGTCAAGAACAGAATTGTTAGTAAGAAAGGTTTTTTCCAAGGTAATGGGTACCGTGATAGTGGATAAGCTGCCAACACACTGACGACCACCACAAATACGGATTGGAAGCCAGATACCAGCAAGCCGATGCCAAAGGACTTCATTAAGGTTGGATCTGTTAAAATTGCCGAGAAGTTCTTTAAGGTTGGTTGTTTAGGAAGCTGAATGGCTTGAATCGCATGCGGGTCAACCGAGCTGAACAACATCCAGACCAACGGCAGTAAGAATAACAGAGCGATGATCGTCAAAATGATATATTGAAGCAGGCGCATCGCCTTATTTTCTCTCATCATGAGCGCATCCCCCTATAATTTCACTTTCAAGATCCGCATGTACAAGATACTTGCAATCGCACCAATGGCCAATAAGACTAACGAAATCGCTGTCCCATAACCTAATTGATAGCTAACGAAAGCCTGTTTGTACATGAACACTGGCAACGTTGAGGTCGCATTCCCGGGGCCGCCACCGGTCATCGTGTAGATCAAGGTGAACACGCCTAGCGTTTGCAAGGTCACCAACATCATG
>CAKRHU010000195.1 GCA_934339215.1 uncultured Lacticaseibacillus sp. | reverse complement strand
CTTACAAAGCTCTTCCAGAGAAATTTCCCAACGAATGGTGTAGGGCCGCAGCAATTAACATTAATGCCGCTACAACGATCCCTTCGACGACGGCACCAATTGTGAACAGCGCTACCGCGGCGATTACTGCAAACACAATCAACAACCAATCAAACAAAGCTAAATGCATTTTGCTCAACTCCCCAAATGGTACATATGATTTTCCTTCTTGTGAATATTATAACACTTTAAAGCAATACAGGGTAACGGATTAGGACTTTTGGCGGTATCCGCGTATAATTAAGGGGTAATCGCAAGGAAATAAGTTTTTTTAAGCGATTATAAGCGATTTTCAGGCGAAACGTGGTATACTGAAGGCAATCAAAAAAAGGCAGGTATCTCGACATGGCGACAGATTACGATTCTCAAGCTTATTTCGACAAAATGACCGCGTATTGGCGTGCGGCCAACTATCTTTCAGTTGGCCAACTTTATTTGACCGCCAATCCTTTACTCAAACGTCCTTTGGAATCTTCCGACGTGAAATTCTACCCGATCGGCCACTGGGGCACGATTTCTGGGCAAAACTTCATTTACACGCATTTGAACCGGGTCATCAACAAGTACGACTTAAACATGTTTTATCTTGAAGGCCCCGGTCACGGTGGCCAAGTGATGTTATCCAACGCTTATTTGGATGGCACGTATTCCGAGAAGTATCCTTACATTTCTCAAGATGAAAAAGGCATGCAGATCTTGTTTAAGCGTTTCTCCTTCCCAGGTGGCGCCGCAAGTCACGCCAACGCCCAAATTCCAGGCTCCATTCATGAAGGTGGCGAATTAGGTTATACCTTAAGTCATGCCACTGGGGCGATTTTGGATAACCCTGATGTGATCGCGGCTGCGGTTACTGGTGATGGTGAAACAGAAACTGGCCCATTAGCAGCGAGCTGGTTCTCCAACACCTTCATTAACCCAATTTCTGATGGGGCAGTCTTGCCGATCGTGCACATGAACGGCTTTAAGATCTCCAACCCAACGATTTTGTCTCGTAAGTCTGATGCAGACTTGACCAAGTACTTTGAAGGCATGGGCTGGGCCCCAATTTTTGTGGAAGGCGACGATGCTGACAAGCTCAACCCGATCATGGCTAAGGCAATGGATAAAGCCATCGAATCGATCAAAGCCATTCAAAAGCACGCCCGTGAAACTGGCGATACCACCATGCCACACTGGCCAGTCTTGATTGTCCGCACACCCAAAGGCTGGACCGGTCCTAAGACTTGGAATGGTGAACCAATCGAAGGCTCCTTCCGTGCCCACCAAATTCCAATTCCAGTCAAGCGCGATGACATGACGCACAAGGAATCTTTGGAAGACTGGTTGAAGTCCTACAAGCCTGAAGAATTGTTCGACGATAACGGCACCTTGATCCCTGAATTACAAGCGATGACCCCTAAAGGTGACAAGCGCATGGCGGCCAACCCGATCACCAATGTTGGCTACCACGCGAAGCCATTGATTTTGCCAAACTTTGAAGATTACGCTTTGGACAACACCAAGCGCGGTCAAAACGTCAAGCAAGATATGATCATTTGGTCCGATTACTTGCGCGATATGATCAAACTCAACCCAGAAAACTTCCGGGTCTTCGGTCCTGATGAAACCATGTCCAACCGTTTGTATGGCTTGTTTGATGCGACGAAGCGTCAATGGTTAGAACGCATCGATACCAAGGGTTGTGACGAAGATATGGCCCCAGCCGGTCGCATCATCGATTCGCAATTATCCGAACACCAAGCAGAAGGGTTTGCTGAAGGCTACACCTTAACTGGCCGCCACGGCTTGTTCACTTCCTATGAAGCCTTCTTGCGCGTGGTCGATTCCATGCTCACGCAACACTTCAAGTGGATGCGTGAAGCCGCTAAGGAAGATTGGCACAAGCCTTATCCTTCCTTGAATGTGGTTTCCACCTCAACTAGCTTCCAACAAGACCACAACGGCTACACCCACCAAGATCCTGGCATTTTGACTCACTTAGCGGAAAAGAAAGGCGAATTCATTCGTGAATATTTGCCAGCTGATGCCAACAGTCTTTTGGCCATTTCACCAAAAGTCTTCACCAGCCAAAACACCATCAACTTGTTGATCACGTCGAAGCAACCACGGCCACAGTTTTATTCCATTGAAGAAGCCAAAGTCTTGGCAGAAAATGGTTTGAAGCGTATCGACTGGGCGTCTAATGATGACGGCGTGGCACCAGACGTCGTGATCGCCGCTGCTGGGACGGAACCAAACATGGAAAGCTTGGCTGCTATCAACTTGTTGCACAACAACTTCCCAGATCTAAAGTTCCGCTTTGTCAACGTGGTGGACTTATTGAAGTTGAAGTCTCCTGATCGCGATCCTCGGGGGTTGTCTGACGCTGACTTTGATCAATACTTTACCAAAGACAAGCCAGTATTCTTCCAATTCCACGGCTTTGAAGATTTGATCCGTGACATCTTCTTTGATCGTCACAACCACAACTTGCATGTGCACGGCTACCGTGAAGAAGGCGCAATCACCACACCATTTGATATGCGGGTGTTAAACGAACTTGATCGCTTCCACTTGGCCAAAGACATCATCCAACATGTCCCAGGTTACGCTGAAAAGTCTGCTGCCTTTGTCCAAAAGATGGACGATACCTTGCAATACCATCACGACTATATCCGCGAGACTGGCGAAGATATTCAAGAAGTATTGGATTGGACTTGGCAAGACATTAAATAGTACGACTGAAACCAGACTGATGAGGTCTGGTTTTTTGCTGTTGATGTCCATGCATCGTATGTGTCCCCAATTTCAAATCACTGAAACGAATATCATGAGTATGCGAAGATTCACAAGCGTATGTTTTGCGTCGGCTGAGGGTAAGTTGCTATGCTTGAAGTAACCCAAAGGAGGACGAGAATATGACTGAATTTGCCACATTACAAGACTTCTTGACCCAAACGGAGCACGGCCCGTATGTGAGTATCTATTTGAGTAAACTCCCACACCAAGCGTTTCCGGCGATCAGCTTAGCGTTGCGCCACCAAATTGAACATGCCCAAGCGGTGATGGCAGAAGTATTTCCAGACACTGATTGGCAACCATACGCGGATCAATTAGAAACCATTTTTGCCGATCCGGCCCGCTTTAATGGGATAACCAAAGGTATCGGTGTGTTGTGTGACGGGGTGCAAGTGGCACTATTTTTGATGGATGAAGCGGTGGCTGATGGGGCCATGGTGACTAGCCAGCCGCAGATCCTACCGTTATTAGCCGATCATCAAGCACGCTATGATTTTGATTTGCTGGTGTTGCAGCGCGACCGGATCGCCTTGTTCCATCATGATGGCGACACCTTATTGGAGGTGATTTTACCAGATGATGCGCCGCGGACTCTGGTTGAGGCTTTAGGGGAAGAACAAGGTGGACCACAACTCAACTCGATTCGCCAAGGTTCAAGTCAAGTCAGTTATCATGGGCACGGCGATAAGTCTGCGGAACAGTTGACGGACACCAAGCGTTATTTCCAAGCAGTGGATGCGTATTTGATTCAAAATCGTGACTTCCCATTAGCCTTATGGGGTTTACCCCAAAATATCGCGCTGTTTCGCAGTTTAAGTCGTAATCCTGATTTGAGCCAAGTGGAGCTGGCGTTGAGCTCGAATGATTTAAGTCCAGAGGTGATGGCACGTGTGGCGGTGACATTGACGAGTGATTTTGATTCTGAAGCCCGTCATGATTTATTGGCCCAAATCAATGCGGCACGTGATCGCAAATGTTTGCGTACCGGGTTAGGCGATATCGCCCATGCCGTGGCAGTACACGCAGTCGATCGCTTATTGATTCAAACTGGCGCCCGGGTGAAAGGGCAGATCAAAGCCGGTGAGTTGGTGACAGAAGGGTTAAAAGCGCAACACAACAACGTCTTGAATGATTTAGCAATTGCTGTGGTGGCGCAAGGTGGCACGGTGAGCTTATTGCCGAAACCACAGTTACCAGAACCGGCCGTAGCGATTACACGTTATGCGCTGTAAGCACTTGAAAGAACGCGTTTAAAATGACGCGTTCTTTTTGTCGTTAAAGCGCATTGACGACAACGCCGCAATTAACAGGGAAAATACGTTTTTAAAACGAAGCTGATCTGATAAAATTAAATAACAATATTGTCGCTGCTTAGAAACTGAGCCGGGTGAGTGCGGGGTTGGCCAACCTAAACGCATACATTTTGACAAATATTGCATTTTTCTTTCTGGCGATTCGTGCGATAATAGACCTAATTATCCGAATA
>CAKRHU010000194.1 GCA_934339215.1 uncultured Lacticaseibacillus sp. | reverse complement strand
GTCCGTTGTTTCGCAAAGTTTTCCACAGCATCCCCAAGGCCTACTACTATTACTTAAAAGCTTTTATTCTATTTACACTGCACCTACAGGAGGACTGTCATGAAATTCACCATCACGCGTGCCACCTTTATTAAAAAACTCAATGACGTATCGCGGGCGATCTCAAGCAAAACCACGATCCCGATTTTAACCGGATTAAAGCTGGTACTTTCTGACAACGGCTTGGTTTTAACCGGTAGCGATGCCGATATTTCCATCGAAGCACGCATCGACGCCGATTCTGAAACCAACGATTTGCAAATCGAATCCACTGGGAGCATCGTTTTGCCAGCACGGATCTTTAACGAAGTAGTCAAGCGCTTGCCAGATGCCAAAATGACCGTCGATGTCCAAGATAACTTCCAAACTGTGATCACCTCAGGCTCCAGTGAATTCACGATCAATGGCTTGGACGCCAACAACTATCCACACTTGCCAGAAATCGTCAACCCACAACCCTTACAAGTGCCTGCAGACGTATTGAAGCAATTGATCAACCAAACGGTCATTGCAGTGTCCAACCAAGAAAGTCGCCCGATTTTAACTGGGGTCCATGTGATCATTTCCGATGGCCAATTATTAGCTGTGGCTACGGATTCGCATCGCTTGGCCCAGCGCACGATCGAATTACCTGCTGCGGCAGATTCTCAATATGATGTGATCATTCCAGGGAAGTCTTTGATCGAACTTGGCCGGATGTTGACGGATGACATTCAAACGGTTGAAATGCGTTTTGCCGAAAACCAAGTCTTGTTTGTCGCTGGCCAAACCAACTTCTATTCACGTTTGTTGGAAGGTAACTACCCAGACACCAGTCGCTTGATCCCAACTAGCTCCACTACGCAAATCGAATTCGATGCGCCAGCCTTGCTCGCTGCGATTCAACGGGCCAGCTTGTTAAGTCATGAATCCAGCAACAACGTCGTGCGCTTAAACTTAAACGCGCAAGAGCAAAGTGCCGTGATCTACGGGAACTCGCCTGATGTTGGGAATGTTGAAGAAGCCTTGAACTTCAATAGCTTGGCCGGGGATAACTTGGAAATCTCCTTCAACCCTGACTACATGAAAGATGCGCTGCAAGGATTTGGCCAAGCGACCATCGAAATCGACTTTACCGCGCCATTGCGGCCATTTACCTTGTTGCCATCAGAAGATCATGAACACTTCATTCAACTGATCACGCCAGTGCGGACTTTCTAAATTTCAACGTTGAAAACGTCGTGATTGCGGCGTTTTTTTATTTGGCCAAGTTTGTTTTTGAATTGTAAAAAATGATTCTCGCTTCTTTTGCGTAATTTATAACTGAAGGGGGGATGATCATGAAAACATTCTTGGCTGGATTGTTCATGGTATTCGGATTTTGGTTTGCTGGCCTGACAGTGGTGCATGCGGAAATCAAACCACTACCGCCAGATTATGATCCGATTCAAGGCGGGATGGTGTTGCGGCCACCGCATGATTTATGGATCAAAGCGGATAATATAATATCAATGATTCCAATCGCTTATTTACCTGGTGGCGCCATTAATGCTGATCAGTTAAAACAATTGAATTATTTCGTCGAAGTGAACGGTAAAATGACTCCCGTGGAGCGCGTATCTAGCGCAGCGAGTTTTACTAATAAGTTAACGTTAGGTTGGAAATTAGGCGTCGCTGATAGTAATGGTTTAGGACTAATGGTAAGAGCTGATCGCGTCGGCGTTTATGCTTTAAAATTGTTGATGCAATTTGGTCAGTCAACTGATCAGTATGAAACAGAAGTGACGTTACATGTAGTCGATACGATTTCAGCAATTTCATGGACTGAAGCATCGTCAAAGTATATCTTGAGCCCCTTGCCGCAATTAGTGATCTGGCATCATCTCGATGGTGAGGTGACCATTGAAAGTAGCTCGAATAGCTCTTTCTTTAATAATGAGTTGAAGTGGCCAGCCGGTCTAATTTTCACATTGATACCACCGACAACCGCCAATATTAACACCAACGATAACAGTACATTTGGTATGAAGTTAACCACGGGAACGCGCGAATTGCTCATCAAGGATGGCTTGCAAACCCAAACGGTAACGGCACAGTTTGGAATATCAAAGATTACTGCGGTTAAAGGTCAACCCATTAAACTCGACCTCGATTATATGCGCCCTAACCCGGGGACCAAACTGGAATTCATCTGGCAATTTTACTCGTACAACAGTCAGTTGCTTTTGACGAAATCAACACCAACGCCGGAGTTATCTGCAGAATTCGTTCCATCAAACGCGACTGTCGTTCAACTTACGCTTCAATATTCTGATGGCCAAACTACTGCATCATTTAATAGCTCAATCATCCCAGTTGTCTATAAATCGTCGTCGTTACTTGAAATCCCACCAGCTGAAGCGACGGTTAACTTACCAGCTATCATTGAAGGCCCAACAACGGTCAATGCAGGCTTAACTGATTGGTCAGTGAATCAGGTGGGCCCGTGGCATTTCACCATCACGGCTTCAACATTAAAGCAAACCGATGGCACGACTTTACCAGCACGATTGCAATGGCCAGATGGCACACGGATCACACCAAATCAGCCTTTCACCATAAATTATTCTGGCCCGCAAGTCGTGCCATTATCACAGATCGACTGGGTGTTTCAACAACAAACCACGGCGAAGGCTGGACATTATCAAGCCGAGTTGCTTTTTGAAGCAATTGCCGGCCCATAAAAAACGCAAATTTGGCTGAATGCTTGCATTTGGCCAAATTTGCGTTTTTAAGGGGGTGTGCGTGCCGGGATACTAGATTCGATTAAAGTCGGCTGAAACCGCCGTATATTGCGTCATGTCATTGAGTTTTGCCCACAAAAACGGTATACTATATAGGTAGTATTATTTAAACGACAAAAGGAGTGGGCAATGGATGGCAACAGTTGAGATCTCGACTGAATACATTACGCTAGGTCAGTTGTTAAAAGACGCTGGAATTATTGATTCTGGTGGTCAAGCGAAGTGGTTCCTGGCGGAAAACCGCGTGTTGGTCAATGGGGAAGAAGATTCCCGCCGCGGTCGGAAATTGCGTGCAGGCGATACCGCGACCCTGCCTGACAACACGGTGATCACCGTGGTCCAAGCTGGATGAGGCTGGCGCACCTGACGCTAAAAAATTATCGCAATTATCCTGCGGTGGACACTGATTTTTCGCCTCAAATCAACGTGTTGATCGGGTCGAACGCCCAAGGCAAAACCAATTTGCTGGAGTCAGTGTACGTGTTAGCGTTAGCGCGGAGCCATCGCACCAACAATGATAAAGAATTGATCAAATTTGGCAACGATTTTGCTAGGATCCAAGGGCAAGTGGTCAAAGCCACTGGCCCGCAACAATTGGAATTGATCATTTCCACCCAAGGCAAAAAAGCCCGTCTGAACAAAATCGAACAGCCTCGGCTGTCCAGTTATGTGGGGCATTTCAACGTGGTGCTATTTGCGCCAGAAGACCTCGCTATTGTTAAAGGCAGTCCGGCTAATCGCCGCCGCTTTATCGACATGGAATTTGGGCAAATGAGTGTGAAGTACTTGCAAGAGTCGACGGCTTATCGCACGGCGTTAAAACAACGCAATGCCTACCTCAAACAATTGCGACTCCATCAAGCCAAAGACCTGGTGTTGTTAGACGTGTTGTCTGATCAACTGGCGACTGCAGGCGCAGAAATCGTGACGCGCCGCCAAGCGTTGCTGCAACAAATGGCTGGCTTTGCCGCGCAGATCCACGCTGACATCACGAAAAATCATGAAAAATTGACCTTTCAATATGTTAGCCAAGTGCCAGAAACCGCACGCGGGGAAGCCACGCAAGCCAAAACCGCGATTTTAGACTTGTTAGCCAAGCATCGCGAGCGCGAATTGACTTTAGGGACGACCTTAGTGGGGCCACACCGCGATGATGTGGCGTTTATCGTTAATGATAAAAACGTTGCCAGTTTTGGCAGCCAAGGCCAGCAGCGCACCACAGCGTTGGCGGTGAAGTTAGCCGAAATTGATTTGATGAAAGCTCAAACTGGCGAGTATCCGGTGTTGTTGCTGGATGATGTGCTATCAGAGCTCGATGATGACCGCCAAACCCATTTACTTAAAACGATTCAAAATAAAGTCCAAACCTTTTTAACCACCACCAGTTTGGACGGTATTGCCCAGGAAATAATTGATCAGCCGGCCGTTTTTTATGTGAAAGACGGCCAGCTTATGAAGGAGGAAACTAGCGGTGACTGATAAAGAAGAAGCCCAAATCGAAG
>CAKRHU010000193.1 GCA_934339215.1 uncultured Lacticaseibacillus sp. | reverse complement strand
AAAAAATCTGCCTAAACTTCCAGCCACACCAAGGTTTTGCGCCATTCTTCAAACCAGTCACTGCCGTCCCACTCATTTAAGCGCCGCAACCCATAGCCCATCGGCTGGTGATAATAAGTGGTATTGGCGATAGTCTGTGCGGCCTGGCGTTTGTGCAAGTGGCCGAACACCACATCAAACACATTTCTGGCTTCAAGCAAGTCGCCTAAGCGCTGTGACCCCATTAAAGCCGTGGCCATTTGCCAATGCGCATGATTTGGCGCGTAAATCATAAAAGCTTTTTGCGGGACAAAATGGGTCAAATAAATCACACGTTGACCTTTGGCCTCAGCTAAAGCTTGCGCTGTGGTGTCGAGTACCCGCTGCATCCGTTGTTTGTCTGATACCGGCTGGTCGATCACCCCATCGATCCAAAAAGCGCGCTTCCACTGGGCAAACTCAGCGTCAGTTTTGTGTAAGTCCGCAGGCGCCAAGGAATAATCATACCACCCGTTATTACCGATGATCACGGAATTCCCCAGTTTTAGGCTTTGCTCGTGGAAATACAGCGGATCTGCTAGGCTTTGCGCCATTTCATACGTGACGCCATTAACCAAGTCATGATTGCCGGCCAGCCAGCGCACGGGAAACGCCACATGGGCTTGTAAATCCTGGAAAAACACCACGCTTTTGGTGAAGTCATTGAAAGTATCGCCAGCATTAAAATACCCCGCGGCTTGTTGCGCCGTTAAATAGGCCGCTTGGCGGGCGACGGCCTCGCTGATCGGAATTTTGTTTACATCCAAATGATTATCCACACTGACTGCAATTTTCATCAACTCACCTCGAATCCAGTTTACCACAAGCAAAAAGCCCGCACTCTCAAAAGAGGCGAGCTTAGCAGTGATCAAGTTAGTTGATCCCTTGCATCAATTTTTCAATGCGTGGCACCATGAAGCCTAAAATCACGGCAAACACGATGGACGCGATCCCAACAGCGGCGAAGTACGCAAGTTCAGTTGCTGGGGAATATAATTTAACGATTTGCGCGTTGATGGCTTGCGCAGCTGCATCAGCCAAGAACCACATACTCATCATTTGACTGGAGAAAGCTTTTGGCGCAAGCTTCGTGGTCACTGACAAGCCCACTGGGGAAATCAACATTTCCGCGATTTCAACAATCGCCCAAGATAAGACCAGCCATAATGGGGAAACCCGGGTGCTGGTCCCAAACATCATCACTGGGATCGCCATCACCAAGTAACTCAAGCCGGCAAATACCAAGCCGTAGCTGAACTTCTTTGGTGAACTTGGTTGGCGCTTGCCTAAGCGCACCCAAAGCCAAGCGAAAATCGGCCCGTAAATCAAAATGAACAATGGGTTGAGCAACTGGAAGTTACCAGGTAAAATCGGCATCCCTAAAAAGCTCAACTTGGTTTGATCAGCCGCAAACACTGCTAAGACAACGGAGCCTTGTTCTTCGATCGCCCAAAAGATCACGGCCGCGATAAACAGTGGAATGTAGGCCCAAACACGTGAACGTTCAGTTTTAGTGACTTTCTTTGAGCGTAACATCGCAATGAAGTAACATACTGGTACCCCAATAGCAATGATGGTGATCAAGGTGATCACATGGTCAATACTGAAGGTCCCAGTGGCACCCATGATCCCAAGAATTGCAGCTAATACCACAACGCCTGCGAGGACTTTTAGCAACAATGGCTTCATTTCTTCAGCGGAAATTGGATCTGGGGCAACATCATCTTTAGGATTGATGGTTTTCTTGCCGGCGATCACATAATAGATCAAGCCGATAAACATTCCGATCGCGGCAAAGGAAAAGCCGACATGGAAGTTGAATTTGGCTTGGCCCCAAGGCACAATGATCGGTGCCAACAAGGAGCCGAAATTGATCCCCATGACAAAAATACTAAAGCCGGAATCACGGCGGGTATCATTTTCAGGATAAAGTGAGCCGACCATTTCGGAGACGTTCGGCTTCAACAGCCCAGTTCCGATGACGATCAAACCGATCGAGGCAAACAAGGCGCCGGCCCCAAATGGCAAGGACAACACAATATGTCCGATCATGATCAACACCCCGCCCCAAAAGACGGTTTTGCGGCTACCGAGCAAACGGTCGGAAATAAAGCCGCCGATGGTCGAACTCAAGTACACCAAAGACCCATAAATCGACATGATCGACAGCGCAGTTGGCTTGTCAAAACCTAAGCCCCCTTTGGTCACTGCATAATACATGTAGTAGATCAAAATGGCGCGCATGCCGTAATAACTGAATCGTTCCCAGAATTCAGTCATCGATAAGGTCAATAAGCCTTTAGGATGCCCTAGGAACGAATGGTCGCTTTCTTTTTGGTTCATTAAATCAAACACCTCTCACTAGGAATTCGTAACCAAACCTAGTGACGATTCCGCTACTTCCCTCAAAATAGCTACGAATCATTATTCCATTATACGCCAGCATGAATCCAATGACAAATCGCCGCGCCTTTTCTCATGAAAGCGCCTTTTTGCCGCGATAGTTTAACGCGTGTTCAACGACTATAAACACCTTGCGTCTTTTGGTGAGAAAATGATGAACACTACTCGGACGTTCTGCTAAAAATTATCCCTTCTTACGCGCCATTGTTATCTCGGCTAATGCACTTCCAATCAACATCGATCAGGTGTCACTTAATGAGCATCAGTTGATTGATATCAAACAAAAAGCCGAATCGATGATCGACTCAGCTTTGCTTTAATTTGAACTCGTGCTGTTACTGCTTTTGTTGGCCATCCGCTGACTATAAATGGTCAAAGTGGACGGAACGCTTCCATTGAAATATGTTTTGGCAATGGTATTGGTTTGCGTCATAAACGTTTTCGCTGTGGCATTATACGCGGTTTGGTCTTTGCCCACCATCGCCGTCAGCATCGCCTTGGCCGCTTGACTCAGCTTTTGCAAAGCGCGGTTCAACTCCGGCTGGCCACTATTGTCTGCCAGTTGCAGTTGGACATCAGCGATTTGTTGTTGGCTTTTGGTTGCGGCTTGTTTGATCTCTGCCGTGGGTTTGGAATAAGAAGCCAGATTTAACGGATCAACCACAGCATCAACGATTTTCACGTAACGTTTTTGTAATTGCGTCGTGGTATACTGCTTAGTAGTAATCACGGTTTTGGGCTTTGAAGAAGCCGAACTTGAGCTGGTAGCCTTTTGTCCACAGCCAGCCAGTGCGACTCCCAATACTGCAATGATCCAGAACTTTTTCATTAACGTGTTCACCTCCAGATAAGGTGAATTATAACACAGATAGAAAGGAGTGAAACCCTTGGCGACTTGGCATTTGATGTTTCAAAAACCCGCCTTCGAATCCGCCCAGCTACGCCATGTCGTAGACACCTTACAAGCGGCCGGAAACTTTGGCGGCTTTCCTTTACAATCCGCTACCTTTACCCGAGACACTGCCGATCTTGGCTACGTCGATTTAACCTTTAAAATCACCAACGCGATCACCCAAGACGTTTTTGCCGACATGGCGAAGTACTTAATGGTCGTCGCAGCCGGCTTGGAGAAAGCCCCACTGCCGCTGTATTTTGCGATCATGCAACACAGCTTGAATGAACTCAGTATCGACTATCACATTTACGACAGCAAAAACGTCGACATCTACTACTGGCAAGCACCACCGATCATCGCGGCTCCAGAACCGCCGAAAAACGACTTACGATTTCGTTAGTTCCTATTTTCACCAACAGCTTGTATATTAAAGTTATTAATGGAGGTGCGCGATGGAAAGTAAAGTCTACGAATGTCCCAAATGCCACAATCACAGCTACGAAAGTGATCAATTTCAAGCCACTGGCGGCAACTTCGCCAAGCTCTTCGATGTTCAAAATAAGAAGTTCGTCACGATTTCTTGTACGCAATGCGGCTACACTGAATTGTACCGCCAGCAGTCGTCCAGCGGCATGAATGTCTTGGATTTCTTGTTGAGTCAATGATTGAAGTTACCGCGTTTTGTCGACGCGTTATTTTATTGCACAAAAATACCGATCAGACTGACCTGATCGGCACAATGTGTTGCTTGCTGCCGTCTACTGGAATCGAACCAGCGACCTCTTCATTACGAGTGAAGCGCTCTACCGACTGAGCTAAGACGGCATGTCTTTCTCAACAACAATAGTAATTATACAGGACAGAAAACCCGCTGTAAACCCCTTTTTAACGGGTTTTCTCGCATTTTTTTCAGATCAAAAATGATACAAAAAAAGATCTGTCAACGACAGATCTTACATTCAGCGTGGCGACTTCCTACCCTCGCAGGCAGTTACCCAC
>CAKRHU010000192.1 GCA_934339215.1 uncultured Lacticaseibacillus sp. | reverse complement strand
TATGCATCTATTATACAACGATAACGGGTTAAGGAGCTGTTACAGATAACTTGGACAAATTATTCACCAGCCACTACATTATCGATTGATTTCAGACGGGGAAAAGCCAGTTGCCGCGATGGCGTTGGTTGTCGGCTACCCGCATGACAATACGTTGTGGTTGCGCCGGTTGATTTTGCCAACGGCTTTGCGTGATCACGGCTATGAGCAAGCGATTTTAAATGCAGTCGTGGCCAAGTATCAAGGCCAGATGACTAACTTGCAAACTCGGTTGATCAATGCGACCCCTGAACGGCTTCAATTCTGGCAAGATCTGGGTTTTTCTGTGATTTCAGATGAACATGTCGCCTTAGCTTCTGGGGACGTTCAACATCAAACCGTTTTACAGTTTTCCTTGCCAAGTGTTGTGAAGTCCGACAATGATCAACGTCAACCGATGATGGTTTAAGTCACTGATCAAATTCATATGAATTAAAAAACGCCTGTTGCGATTTGTTCGCGACAGGCGTTTGTGTTTGATCGAGGGATTATTTGCTGAGCTTGGAAGCCGCAGCTTTGTCGATCATGATGGTCACATCAGCATGGTTTTGCAATGCAGATGCTGGCACATCTTCAGTCGGTTTTCCTTCAACCATCTTTTGGATGGCGTCAGCTTTGTTTTCGCCAAAGGCCAACAACAGGATCTTCTTGCTCTTCATGATGGAGCCGATCCCCATGGAGTAAGCGTAAGTTGGCACGTCGGATTCTTTTTCAAAGAAGCGGGCGTTGGCATCAATGGTGGATTGCGTTAAGTGTACTTTTTGCGTGCCGCCGTTGAAGTCAGAACCGGGTTCGTTGAAGCCGATGTGACCGTTTTGGCCTAAGCCTAACAATTGGATGTCGATCGGATGATCGGCAATCACTTGGTCGTAGCGCTTAGTTTCAGCTTCAGCGTCTTTGTTCAAGCCATCTGGAACAAAAGTTTCTTTGAATGGCTTCAAGTTGAATAAATGTTCGTTCATGAAGTAACGGTAGCTTTGGTCGTTAGTTGGGGCTAAGCCAACATATTCGTCCAAGTTTACGGATGTGATATTGGAGAAGTCGAGATCACTGTCAGTCATGTGCTTGTACAAAGGAATTGGGGTACTGCCAGTGGCCAAACCTAAAGTGGTGGCACCGTTAGCTAAACCTGCCTTGATAAATTCGAATGCTGCTTCGCTTGCTTGATCTTTGTTGTCAAATACTTTGACGTCCATGAAAAATTCCTCCCTCTCTTGGTCTAGTCCAATATAACATCGGTCTAGGCCACTGTCAACTGCTTTTTAAGCCTTCACTATATATATACGCAAAAAAACCGCAAAACATCTTTTGCGGCTGGAACATCTTTTTGAGGCAAAGCCTATTTGCTAAAATACGGCGTAATGAAATCGCGAATATGCGTGGCATAAGCGACAGGGTCGACCCAATAGCTTTCGGCGTGAATCGCATCAGGCACCAACCATAACGCTTTTGGCCCGGCGCTGGCTTTGAAGTTCTCTTGGCCCATCCAAGTGGGAACATAAACATCTTTTTGTCCGTGGATCACAAGTAGTGGTCGGGTGTTGCGGCGCAAGGCAGCTTGCACGTCAACGCGCGAAATGGTAAAGCCTAAGCGCCGATAGTTGATGAAACTTGCTAAGGGCACCAGTGGTTTCTTGGGCAGGTGGAATAGTTTCTTCATTAAATAAGTCAATTCATCGTCTAATGATGTGTACCCACAATCTTCAACGATGGCTTTGACTTGTTTCGGCAAGGTCGGCTCGCCGGAAACTAAGCTGACTGTTGCGCCACCCATTGAGGTGCCAAACAAGAGTAACTCGCAGTCTTGGCCTAAGTTTTTGATGATCAATTGCAACCACTGTAAATAATCCAATCGATCCAGCCAACCAAATGAGATATAAGTCCCATCAGATTGGCCATGACCGCGATCATCTGGCAACAGCACTGAAAAGCCCATGTCGTAAAACATATGGGCATAATTGGCCATGGTGATACCAGTGCCTTTATAGCCATGCCCGATGATCACAGCTTTGTTGGAATTAGGATGTGCCAACCACAAAGCCGACAAGTGCTGATCATCAGGCGTATCCAAATGCCACACTGAAGGTTTCTGGTGTTCGACCCAATCGACGTGATAATAGTAGTCATTGGCATACTGTTGCATGGCATCAGACGCATCAGGCACATAATTGATACGCTTAAAGGCGTAGCTGTAGAGCTTTTCTGCAGCCGCTAAAGTGCCTGCTGTGAGCAACATGGGCAAAGTGCCGGCGACGAGGTAACGCTTTTTCATGGGAATCAGTCCTTTGGTTCTGGCGAGTCAGTTAAATAAAGTTGGCGTAAATCAGCTAAATCGCCGGTGGATAAGCGCAGTTGTTGAGTAAGATAAGCTTCCCAGCTGCCGTATTGATTGTTGATCAAATCGTAAACGGCATCATAGTTGCTGGTTTCGGCTTGATGTCCATTCATTTGGTTGACGAATTGGTTAGCGCCATGGCGCAAGTCAGCATGGGACATTTGGTCAGGGGCTTCCAACACCAAGTTGGTCAACAAATAATCTTCGCGAATCGTTGCTTCTGGTACGCCAAGCGCGCCTTCGATCATCATGGCAGCGATCCCGGTGCGGTCTTTGCCGGCAGTGCAGTGGAACAACACAGATTCTTCAGGATGATCATTGGATAACAAAATGTCAAACAATTGCTCGTAAGTCGCGTTGGCGTGACTATCTGTTAGCATTTGGCAATAAGTGTCTGCCATTTGGTCTTCAACAGAAGATCCGCGAAGTTTTTTGCTGAGGCGTTTGAATAAACCGCCTTTTTGTTGGTCAACAAATGGGTAAACGGATAATTGTTGATATGAAATCGTGCGAGGAATGCGATCTGGCCGGGTTTGGACTTCGCTATCAGAGCGTAAATCGATATCAAAAATCACGCCATAGTCTTCCAGTATATCGCCGGCTTCATGGCGCAGGTGGCCAAGCGAACCTGAGCGCAATAATTTGTGCCACTTGAGGTATTGGCCAGATTCGGTGGCATAACCGCCGAGTTCGCGTAAATTGATGCTACCAGGGATAGATAAAATTCGGGTGGGTGACATTTTCGAACCTCCATTCAGCTTAAGCTTAGTATACCCTATTTTCACGCGGCGCAAAGTTGCGTATAATAAAGTTAACTATAGACTTACGGAGGAAATCATGGCGGGACTGAAACTTTTCACACTGAACGGCAACAAACCACTGGCACAAAAAATTGCAACAGAATTGGGGTTGCCACTGTCACCGGCATCAGTGAAGCATTTCGCTGATGGGGAGATCCAAATTGACCTTGACGATTCTGTTCGTGGCGCCGATGTGTATGTGATCCAACCGGTGTCTGATCCAGTCAACGAAAATTTCATGGAATTGATGATCATGGTCGATGCGTTGCGTCGGGCCTCTGCTCATCACATTAACGTGGTCGTGCCTTATTATGGCTATGCGCGCGCTGATCGCAAAGCACGCTCACGCGAACCGATCACGGCGAAGTTAGTCGCGAATTTGTTGGAAATGAACGGTATCAGTCGCATTGTGACTGTCGACTTACACGCGGATCAGTTGCAAGGATTCTTCGATGTGCCAGTTGATCACTTGAAGACCGTCGCTTTGTTTGGCCGTTATTTCCGCAACTTGGACCTTGGCGAAAATGCCGTTGTGGTGGCGCCAGATCATTCTGGGACCAAGCATGCCCGGGAACTGGCTGAACTCTTAGGCTTGCCCATTGCCATTGTCGATAAGCGCGAAGCCAAAGCTGGCGTGATCGGGGAGGTCGTTGGTAAGCATGCAATCGTGATCGACGACATGATCGATACCGGTACGCGGATCGCTGATTCTTGCATCGCCTTGCAAGAAGCGGGTGCGTTAGACATTTATGCAGCAGCCACGCATGCCGTATTATCTGCTGGTGCAGCCACTCGGATCAGCAAGCTACCATTAAAGCAAATCGTCTTGACGGATACCATCGAATTACCAGCCGAAAAGCGCCTGCCAAACATGCAGATCTTATCCGTTGGCCCGATGATCGGCCAGGCCATTGAATTGATCGCCACGAACCAATCGATCCATCCGTTGTTTGATCTTGATTAATTCACTAAAAATCCGCCAGCCGGCGGATTTTTTTTTGTCGGGAATGCTTGCGCAGTACGGCCTCAAGTGATATAGTATTTAAGTCGTCAAGCGACAGCACCGATATGGGTGGTTAGCTCAGCTGGCAGAGCAACGGACTCTTAATCCGTGGGTCCAGGGTTCGATCCCCTGACCACCC
>CAKRHU010000191.1 GCA_934339215.1 uncultured Lacticaseibacillus sp. | reverse complement strand
ACTATCAGTTTGTTGTCAAGAAAAAGTTTTAAAAACTTTTTGGTGAAGCGCTTCATAACGCCTCGCGACAACTTTTAAATCATACCAGACAAGCAATCTTTCGTCAAGTAGTAATTTCACTTGGCTGATCACGTGCGGGTTATCTAAAAGACAACTTTGATATCATACCAAGCTCAGCCTGTGTCGTCAATACTTTCTGAAACTTTTTCACAAACGCGAACAGTGATTTTCATAAGGCGACGAACGTTTGGATTTGACCGAAATTTCGCCCGTGATCTTGCAATTGCCATTCGGGTATTTATGAGGCCTTCACCGGCTAAAAAGCTAAAATCATCCAGAAATTATACATTCAATTGCAAAAAAATTGCCTCACCGACAAAATCGATGAGACAATTTGCAAAAATTATGGCCGCAACGTTGGGAACAACAGCACGTCGCGGATCGATGGGGCATCAGTCAGCAGCATGACCAAACGATCGATCCCGATCCCAAGGCCCCCGGTTGGTGGCATCCCATATTCCAAAGCTTCAACATAATCGTTATCGATGCCTTGGGCTTCATCGTTACCGGCTGTCTTTTCAGCAGCTTGGGCAACGAAACGTTCCTTTTGGTCGATGGGATCATTCAATTCGGTAAAGGCGTTCGCATACTCATTACCATGCATGAATAACTCAAAGCGATCGACGAATCGTGGGTCTTTTTCAGACTTCTTTGCCAATGGTGAGATTTCAATTGGGTGGCCATATAAGAAGGTTGGCTGTACCAAGGTCTTTTCAACGAATTCTTCAAAGAAGGCATTGATGATATGGCCAGTAGTCCAATAGGATTCATACTTCACATGGTGTTCGTCGGCCACTTTGCGCGCTTCTTCCGTGGTCATTGGTTGCCAGAAGTCCACGCCAGTCTTTTCCTTAATGGCATCAACCATGTGCACCCGAGCAAAGGGTTGATCCAAGTCGAGATCTTGGCCTTGATAGGTAATCTTGCCAGTGCCGAGCACTTTTTGCGCAGCATAGCGGAAAATGCCTTCAGTTTCATCCATCACATCAGACAGATCCCAGTATGCGGCATAAGTTTCAAGCATGGTGAATTCAGGGTTGTGCTTGGTATCGATCCCTTCATTGCGGAAAACACGCCCGATTTCATAGACGCGTTCCATCCCGCCGACAATCAAGCGCTTGAGGTGTAATTCCAAAGCGATGCGTAAGTATAAGTCGATGTTTAACGCATTGTGATGGGTAATAAATGGCCGCGCATTCGCACCACCAGCTTGGTTGTGCAACACTGGCGTTTCCACTTCAAGGAATTGATTGTTATCCAAGTATTCGCGTACAGCTGATACGATTTTTGACCGCTTGACGAAGCGATCAAAGGATTCAGGATTGGCGATCAAGTCCAAATAACGTTGGCGATAGATCTGCTCCACGTTAGTCAAGCCATGGTATTTGTCTGGCAACGGGCGCAGGGCTTTGGCCAAATGAGTCACATGGTCAACGCGGATGGTGAGTTCCCCTGCGTTGGTTTTCATCATGTCACCAGAAATGCCTAAGATATCGCCAAGATCGGCTTTTTTGAAGATCTGATAGTTGTCTTCGCCGACCACGTCTTTGCGCACATACAATTGGATCTTGCCTGAGCGATCGCGAATATCGGCAAAGCCGACTTTCCCTTTACCACGCTTGGACATCATCCGCCCAGCGATTTTCACATGGGTTTCATCTGCTAATACGGCGTCATGGTCCATTGCATCGAATTGATCATGCAATTCTTGGGCCAAATGGGTGCGTTCGAAACGATGACCGAATGGATCGATCCCAGCTTCGCGCAAGGCGTCCATTTTTTCGCGACGCGCCTTCATTTGGTCATTTAATTCAGGTTGCTGTTCATTTGCCACCAATATGTCCTCCATTCATTAGTCCAGTTTGAGTGTGCCTTAATTTCTGAAAAAATGCAACGGCAATTCTCTCAAAAAAATGCTGACACCAGCATTGGCATCAGCAATCAGGCGACTTTTATTCTGCAGCGCGAGCATGCGCTTTGGCAATGCGCGCTTCAGTTTCTTCGACAAAACGATCGAAGATATCATCGACTTCTTGTTCCGTATCCACAGAGTTCACCGCATTTTTAGTGCGAGCAGAACGCGGGATCCCTTTCAGGTAGTAAGCCGCTAATTGCCGAAATTCTGGCACGGCGACTTTTTCACCTTTGAGTTCGACTAAGCGGTGCAGTTGCAGTTTGGCCGTTTCGACTTTTTCACGAGGGGTCGGTTCATCGATCAACTCCCCGGTGCGCAAGTATGCTTCCACTTGGGTCAACAGCCAAGGATTGCCTAATACCCCGCGGCCGATCATCACAGCATCCGCCCCAACATCCGTCAACATGCGCTTGGCGTCTTGTGGCGTGCGCACATCGCCGTTGCCCATAAATGGGATCGTCAATTCATGGGCGACTTGTTTTAAAATGCCCCAATCCGCCGTACCCGAATAGCCTTGCTTGCGTGTGCGCCCGTGCATGGCTAAAGCAGAAGCCCCGGCACGTTGGGCAGCTAAGGCATTTTCAATGGCGAAAACATGATCTTCATCCCAGCCGGTGCGCATTTTAACTGTGACTGGCTTGTCCACAGCATCCACGACCGCGGCGACCATTTCATAAACCTTGTTTGGATCGAGCAACCAGTGCGCGCCAGCATCAGTCTTAGTGACTTTTGGCACTGGGCAGCCCATGTTGATGTCGATGATGTCAGCTGCCGTGTTTTCTGCGACAAATTTGGCGGCATTGACCAAAGTTTCTTTGGTCCCGCCAAAAATTTGAATGGAGACAGGATGTTCGCGCGGATCCACAAACATCATCTTTAACGTCTTCTTGTTACCGTACATGATCCCACGATCAGAGATCATTTCACATACCACAAGCCCAGCACCGAATTCTTTGGCAGTCACCCGAAAACTCGCATTGGTGATCCCAGCCATTGGGGCGACGACAATGCGGTTAGGAATGGTGACATTACCGATTTGCCAAGGGGTATCTAATTGCGCCATTAATCTTCCTCCTGATCACGTAAGGTGACGAGTTCTTCTTCAGTGTAATGATACTTATTGCCACAGAACTTGCAGACTGCTTCGGCACCATGATCTTGATCGATCATTTGTTGCACGTCTTTGCGGGACAACGTCGCGATCACATGGGCAAAATGTTCTTTGGAACAAGGGCAGGCAAACTTCAACGGTTGCGACTTCAAGATCTTAATGCCAGTGTCGCCCATGCCTAACACGCGCTTGGCAATTTGGGTCGCGGTCATGCCAGACTTCAACATTTCAGAAACCAGCGGTAAGGTTTTGATGTTGGTTTCAAGCTTGGCTAGCGCATCATCAGTGGCACCGGGCAAGGCTTGCACCATGAAGCCACCAGCGTGCGCGATCGAGTTATCCGCATTGACGAACACCGACAACCCGATGGCAGCAGGAATTTGTTCGGATTGCGACAAGTAATAAGCGAAGTCTTCGCCTAACTCCCCTGAAACCAATGGTACTTGTCCGGAAAATGGTTCGGAACCATCGATAGATTTGGTTACCACCAGCAAGCCTTTTTTACCGACGGCTTTGGCGACATCGATTTTGCCGACTAAGTTCAACGGTAAGTTCACATGTGGCACTTGGATATAACCGCGTACCGTGCCGTCTGCAGTGCCATCAGCAATGATCGCCCCCACTGGGCCATCGCCTTTGATGCGCACCGTCAGCAAGTCGTCAGCGTTTTTTAAGCCGGCTGCGGCCAATAAACTGGTTGCCACCAAGGTCCGCCCTAACGCGGCACTGGCTGCACTCCAAGTATCATGGCGCGTTTGGGCTTCTTGAACCGTTTGGGTCGCATCGACTGCAAATACCCGAAACAAGCCGTCAGCACTGATGCCAGTAATGATTTCATCTGCCATTTTATTTATTGTCTCCCTTTATCCGTCGCTTTAATTAACGCAAATCATTCTAACAGAAACCACGCTCTTGCGCAAAAGTAAGTAACTGGTTGAGGTTGCGGGGTGATTCCAGCTAGCCTTACCAATTGCCTAGCGGCTTGAAAATATGTGAGCGAAAGCGTTTGGCGCCACTGCGGAAAATTGGACAAGTTGCCGGTGCGGCCGTCTGCAGAGATCAGCACAAACCGCTGATGCTCTTTCGACTAAAAATCAAGCCAAGAAGCCCGCTTGTCTTTATTTTTGCCGGTGAAATCCGCGCGAGCCGCCAAAAAACGGCGTCTCACTTGATTTCACTCCCACAGGCAATTGTCCAATTTTCCTCCGTTCTGCCAAGCCGCTTCCGCTCACATATTTTCT
>CAKRHU010000190.1 GCA_934339215.1 uncultured Lacticaseibacillus sp. | reverse complement strand
TGTCATGGATGCGACAGCGCTCGTGCCCGCTTTTTGAGCCGCAGCCAATTGGGTTTGGACACTTTTTGGCAAGGCCATGGCGACTACTGCTTGGTTATATTTAGCAGAAATCGTCTTGTAATCGCCGACCGGCTTTGCCGCTTTGACAGTCACGGACTTTTTTGCCCATCTGAACTTAATTTCACCGTTTGTTTCTGGTTGCTCATCGGCACGGTCACGACGTAAGAGCCAGAGTTGACCTTACTCGTCCCGTTACCCGTTGGCGCTTGGTACTTCACGGTTTTGCCGCTGGTTTCACCTTTGATCACGGCAACCATGCCGGTGGCTTTATATGTGGTTTTAGAAGTGGTCAATTGTTTGCCGCAAGCACTTAAGCCAAGCAATGCGGACATCGCAATGGCCAAAAATGCGATTTTTTTCATGTGTAAACACCTTTCATCTCGTCAATCTGAATTCAACCATACGCTTGCGCGGGTTAGTTTTCAATTCAAATGTGACTAGGTGTCACATTTTGGCAACCACTTGAAAATTGTCGTCTACCGTCGCATCAATGCGCCGATGGGCTTGTAAATAATCGGCGATCAATTCGGTCATATCTTTTTGATTTTCACGGATCACTTTACTTTGGCCAAACATTGCAAAATTCCCGCCACCACCTGCGCGATATTGGTTGGCGACCACTTCATAACTGCCCTTAGGATCGATCGGTTGGCTATGATAAGTCAAATTCACCACGCGTTGACCGACTGGACGGCTGATATCTAAGACATAATTGATTCCTTGGTACATGTCGTAGTTATAATGCTGAGGCTTGGGATGCTCAAAGCGTGGCGTGACTTTCAGTTGACCGTCACCATCTAATGAAAAGTATTCGGCATTTTGTTCCAAGGCGGCTTTTAGGTCTGCCCCTGAGAGTTTCAACACCGCTAAAGTATTGGGATAAACATAATTGGTCACCACATCGCGCATGGTGATGGTTTGATTGAACCCACGCCCATCATTGGTGAACAGCGCCGTCCCAGAAATATCGGTATCTGTTGCCGCCATTTGGACTTTGTTGATGAACTCGATATAAGCTGATTCATGCAAACGCGCCTCCCAAGCAGAATGCAAGGACATATCGCCATTGACATGACCCAGTGGTGAATCCAACCAAGCTTCAACGGCTTCATTGGTGGTTGAAACTGCTGAAACGACAGCTGGATCTGGTTTAGCGTCCGCAGTTTTCAACAGTTGCGCCTCACCTTGCACCACTTGGTAGCCATCAGCCGTTGCGTCAAGCGTCAACGTGATTTGGCCAACGTTCGCCCCGCGATATCCCGGCTGGGTCACCGGAACGCCATTAACGACCCCGGCAAGTTCACGATGCTGATGGCCAGTAACTAAAGCATCAACACCAGGAATTTCGGTCAATTGATAGCCGACATTTTCGCCAGTGAGCTTTTCAGTCGGCTGGCCAGTTTCCAAATCGCGTTCAAAACCGCCGTGATAAGCGATCACTACCACGTCAGCCATTGCATGCAGTTTTGGCAACCAAGTTTTGGCGACATCGACGGCTGACGCAAATTCAAGCCCTTCAATATTGGTTGGCGTTTCCCAGTGTGGAATGTAGTTGGTGGTCAAGCCGAGCACTGCCACTTTCACGCCAGCTTTTTCAAAGATTTGATAAGGTTGGCCAAAAGCCGGCTGGCCAGCGCGCAAAATGTTGGCACATAGGATCGGATAATTAAGCTTGGCGATCGCGTTTTGTAAATATTCGGCCCCATAGTTGAATTCATGATTGCCTAATACCCCGGCATCATAGCCCACTGCATCATAGGCATCCGTCAACTTGGTCGCATCTTTGGCGATCCGCGCCGCATAATAAGCCAGCGGTGAGCCTTGCAACCAGTCGCCATTATCGATCGTCAACGTTGCCGCATTTTGATGTTGGGCCAATAAAGTCGCTGCACGCGTTAAGCCAAATGGCAGGCTTTGGTCACGCTGGGCATAGTTGGTTGGCAACACAAAGCCATGGGTATCACTCGTCGATAAAATTGTCAGTTGCATATTAGCCCTTCTTTTTTGAAGTTGGCGCTGGCGCGACAGCGTCGGTCATCGATTCCACCAGCAGTTTTTCCAGCACAGCATTGATGGCTAAGCTGACCATGGCACTTTGAATGTTGGTCGTGTCTTCCTTGTTGACTTGGTTGATTGTCACTTCGCCGGTGAAATCAGAATTGGCTTGTTGCACTGCGGCAATAAACGCCAGAATGAACGCATCAAAAGCTTGAGCGGCTTGGCGATCGACTAATTGATAATTGATGCCATTGGCGATGGTATCCAAGCTAAACACCGGCTTCAACATTGCGATCACTAAAATGTTGGCCAGTTGCGCGCGTTGATATTTCTTTTTGATTGGCGCTTTGATCACACCTTTTTTAACATAGTTGTTGACCATTGTCGGCGTCAGCACATCAAGGCCTAAGGGGACGATGGCGTCATTGACAAACTGCACGACTTGATCCATATACAAATCAAATTGCGGCAAGTCAGACCAGCGCGGCAGCCGTGCTTGTTGCAGTTTAGCTAAATAAGTTTGAAATTGCGGTTCAGACATATGATCACCTTCCACATTCAGTATACCATGACAGCTAGTGTTTGAAACCATCTGTCCGCTTAAATCCCTTAAAATGTGCACGTCGAGGCGGCGTGGCGCCTTTCAAAACGCTGGGCACAAAAAAATACCAACCGCTTGGCTGGTATTTTTGATTAAGCGTTCGCGTTGTTGTTCTTAACCACTTGGGCACCTTTGTAGTAACCCTTTGGAGAGACGTGGTGAGAAACACGATATTCGCCGGTCGTGGCATCAAATTGTAAGTTAGGAACGTTCAACTTGATGTGGCCGCGGCGCATACGCTTCTTGGTCTTAGATGTTCTGCGTGCTGGAACTGCCATGGCGGAAAACCCCTTTGTATTAGATTTCTTTTCTACTATACCGGACTAGCCGAAATTTGCAAGACAAAATTCAGCTTCCGATGCATTGGATAGTATGAGACTATCACAGCAACATTTATCTTACTAGAAAATGGCCGTCAAGGCAAGACCTTAACAGCACATTTTCAACATTACGCCTCTTCTGTTGGATTTACCGCACTAGAAAACGTTAATTGTCCCGCTTCTACCCCTAAGGTCACGGTACTATTTGGTAAAATATCGCCAGCAATCAATCGCTTGGCTAACGGCGTTTCCACGGCGTTGGTGATCAAGCGTTGCAGTGGCCGCGCCCCATAAGCTGGTTCATAGCCTTTATCGGCCAGCCATTCTTGCGCCGCTGGCATCACGGAAAGGGTAATATCTTGGTCTTGCAAACGGGTATTCAAGTGTTCGAGATCTTTCATCACAATTTTTTCAATGTCAGCCAATTGTAATGGGTTGAACATGATGATGTCATCGATCCGGTTCAAAAATTCGGGTTTGAAGTGCCCTTGGATCATTTGCATCACTTGTTGCCGGCGCTCGTCTGTGATTTTGCCATCTTGTTGCATGCCGTCCAGCAACGCTTCAGAACCCAAGTTGGACGTCATGATAATGATCGTGTTCTTAAAGTTGACGGTGCGACCTTGGCTATCCGTCAAGCGCCCGTCATCGAGTACTTGTAGCAAAATGTTGAACACATCCGGATGCGCCTTTTCGATTTCATCAAGCAACACAATGGTGTAAGGATTGCGCCGCACGGCTTCAGTCAACTGCCCGCCTTCTTCATAGCCGACATAACCAGGCGCTGCCCCGACTAACCGCGATACCGAGATTTTATCCATATATTCAGACATATCGATACGCACCATATGCTTCTCGGAATCAAATAAGTCATCGGCTAAGGTTTTGGCAAGTTCGGTTTTCCCGACCCCAGTTGGGCCTAAGAATAAGAAACTGCCAAGGGGCCGACTTGGATCTTGCAAGCCTGCGCGAGAACGCAATACTGCATCAGCAACCGCTTGGACGGCAGTATCTTGGCCAATCACCCGTTCATGCAAGTTATCCGCTAAATGGATCAACTTGTCGCGGTCACCTTGCACGAGTTTGGCTACAGGAATTCCGGTTTGCCGCGAAATCACTGCCGCAATTTCTTGTTCAGTGACGGATTCTTGTACTAACCAGGCGTCAGGTCGATCGGCTTTTTCTAAATCTTTTAGCTCTTGTTCCAGTTGCGGGATCGTGCCATGTTGCAAACGCGCCGCTGTTTCCAAATCATATTTGGCTTGGGCGTCTTCCAGCTCATGCTTGGCTTTGTCGATTTCGGACTTCTTGGCATTGACCGCGTTGATGTCTTTTTTCTCGGCGTCCCACTGG
>CAKRHU010000189.1 GCA_934339215.1 uncultured Lacticaseibacillus sp. | reverse complement strand
TGTTGTACTTCATTTTGACGTTCGGATTATCGCGCGTGTTGCAGCATTTCGAACACAAATTCAATCATGCCAATTAAGTGAGCAAAGTCTGATCTGAAAAATGGTCAGGCTTTTTGCGTTGTGTTTGTGTGGGGGGGTATACTATATTCGTAAGCGACTACATCAACAGGGAGGAAGATTGATGGGTATGGGGAAAATCACGGTAGCAACGCCGGAGGAATTGGCAGAAGCATTGCACCAACAAGTCGATGAGATCACAGTATCAAACGAAATGCAGGCGCAAATGCAAGCATTAGCCAATCGGCAGTTGTCAGACGCCGATCGTTTAGGCTTTGAAATCGGTGGGCGTGGGGTGCTCACAGTATTGGAACATGGCCTTAATCATGTCCAAGCCAAAATACAAAAAGGCGACAAGCTACAAGCACAAATCGATGAACGGGTGCTCGGTTTGTACAAAGTCGCGATGCAACCAAACGGCGAAGCCTTGTTGCGCTTGAAGCAATTGGATTACTAAATCAAAATGACGCGCTCACTTCTTTAATAGAAGGAAACCGCGTCATTTGCATTTAGTGAGTATCTTCGATTTGCCCATCATGGGTGCGGGCGACTTGCATGGTGCTAGTCGGGATGTAGCCAAGGCGTTTGATTTGTGCATCATCGGTTTGAACGCGGTGAATAAACTTCGCGACAGTCGCACTTGGGGCGCCATTGGTATAAAGGTGTTCGTACGCCCAAATTGGCCACTTGTTGGTTTGCACATTGGCGTCTGTCGGATTGATGCCATCCAGTAACAATGGCCGCACACCAGCTTGCAAGCCAGAAAAAGCGACATAACCGATGGCACCAGGGGTGTTTTTGACTTGTTTGACCATTGCTTGTGATGAATTCAAGACTTTCCCTTGAATCCCTTGCACACCACGCAATGCTAATGCTTCAAAGGCGGTGCGCGTTCCAGAACCGGCTTCGCGCATCAAGACTTTGATCGGCATGGCTTTGCCGCCGACTTGTTGCCAATTGGTCAGCTTTCCGGAAAAAATGGCCTTGAGTTGCGCTGAGGTTAAGTTTGAGACGCCCACTTCAGGATTGACGATCGGGGTGATGCCCACCACCGCAATTTGATGATCCACCAGCTTTGCCGCCGGCGCATCAGAATTTTCTGCAAACATGTCTGCCGCGCCAATCGTGACTTTGTCAGTCGCCACGGCATTTAAACCCGCGGCACTGCCACCACCGTTAATGGTGATGATATTTTTTTGCGCAATAGCTGCAGCTTTGAGTAACGGTTGCATAGCGGTTGAGCCGGCGATACTGATGGTTGAATCATTTTTGGCCGCGGCTTGTTGAACCCCACAGCCGCTTAAAGCCAGGGCTAACACCCCACATAAGAACCAAGTCATTTTTTTCATGATGATTTCCTCCTGTTATTAGGATAGCGGAGGAATGTAAAGACGACCCGCAATTGCCGTATCGAAAACGTAAGGTTGGTAATTGTTTGGTAAATGGGCGTATACTAAAAGTACTTTCTGAAAACTGGAGGCCGATGTGGTGCAAAGTTACGTTAAAGACCCTAAAGTCCAAAAAAATCGCTGGTGGATCATTACCGCGGTGGGAATGTTCACCATTATGTCCACGCTTGATGCCTCGATCGTCAACATTGCCTTGCCGGTGATGTCCAAAGACTTACACGTGCCAATGAATCAAGCGGAATGGGTCGTGTCGATTTATTTGATCGTGATCTGTGCGCTGTTATTGTTGATGGGCAAGCTCGGCGATTCGCTTGGCAAGATCCGTGTGTTTCGCTTAGGCACGGTATTGTTTACCATCGGCAGTTTGTTAGCTGGCTTTAATCATAGTTTCTATTTGCTATTATTTGCGCGGGTGATGCAAGCGTTAGGCGCTTCGATGACTATGGCCAATAAT
The DNA here is from genome assembly GCA_934339215.1 of uncultured Lacticaseibacillus sp. Lineage (GTDB taxonomy): Bacteria > Bacillota > Bacilli > Lactobacillales > Lactobacillaceae > Lacticaseibacillus. The sequence goes on along the minus strand of CAKRHU010000189.1, from coordinate 2,417 downwards.
AACGGCATTATCTCCGAAGTTTTTCCGCAAAATGAACGCGGCAAAGCGTTGGGGTTGATCGGCTCGTTTGTGGCGGTTGGCTCGATCGCAGGTCCTGGGATCGGTGGGTTGATTTTAGGGGCCTTGCCTTGGGGCTATATTTTCTGGATCAATATTCCCATCGGTATCATCACGATGATCGTGGGGCATTTTGTCTTACCTAAAGACTTACAAACCAGTCATCAGCCCATCGACTGGGGCGGCTTTGGCAGTTATGTGTTGGCCATCGTCCCGTTTTTCTTAGCCGTGTCATTGGGGCAAGAAGTTGGATTTGGCAAGCCTTGGATCATCGGGTTGTTTGGCTTTGCGGTATTGGCATTTGGCTTATTTGTCACCATCGAACACCGGCACCAAACGCCTTTGGTATCATTTAAGTTATTTGCCAATCATGAATTTACAGTGTCGTTGTTGACCGGGTTTTTGATTTTTGTCACCAACTTCTTCTCCAATGTGATCACGCCGTTTTATTTGGAAAATGCTCGCGGGTTTTCGGCAACGCATGCTGGCTATTTGATGATGGTTTTCCCGATCGTACAAGTGATCATCGCGCCATTATCAGGGTCACTGTCTGATAAAATCGGGCCATATTTCTTGACCTTGGTGGGCTTAGGGGCCATTTTGATCGCGCAAGTGGGGTATGCGATGTGGCATTTGGCTAGTCCGTTATGGGTGATCATTGTGATCATCGCCATCAATGGGTTTGGCAATGGGGTTTTTCAATCGCCGAACAACACCATCATCATGTCTGCTGTGGCGCCTAAAGACTTAGGCATCGCCGGTGGGTTGAATGCGCTGGCGCGTAATCTCGGCATGGTCGTCGGGATCTCTGCGGCGACGACCACGTTGTTTGCGGCGATGAGTCATACTGCTGGACACCATATGTCGACTTATCCGACGGGTCATAACCAATTATTCATCAGCGGCATGCGCGTGGCGTTTGTCGTGGCCATTATTTTATGTGTGATCGCCTTTATCCTGACAGCGTATCGCATGTGGCAAAATCGCAAGCAAACTGCCTAAAGGTGGTTTGCTTTTTTTACACGCAATAGACAAAACGACAGCATATGTCGCAATCGGTGAGACGCACGACAACCCGCGTCGTGGTTCGCATTTGGTTAAAATGAATGTTGGGTTTACCAATTTTTCCTGCATAATATATACAAAATGTAATATTATCAACCTGTCTTTTGGCAGGAGGGAGTTCGGACAATTATGAAAGATTTGATCCCAGTCGTGTCATCATTTCACGCCATGCAAGCGATCCATCAATTCTGGCGGGAGTGGGGGTTTGGTCAGACACCATCAGAACGTTATCGCCAAATCCTCAGCAATGCCGAGACCCAATCGACGTTTGATGGATTCGTGCGCGCCAGTGTGACCATGGAAGATTGGCATTCTGGCATGCGCTCGTTTATTATGCATCAAGATGATGAAGCCGCGGTGTTGGATCTGATCGCGCCAAAAATCAACGGGGTGCGGCAACCCCAAGTCCCACTGCCGTTTCAAGGTACACTGAAAAATCCGCGCTTGGTGATTTTAGCCAGCAATCCGCAAAACGATCGCGGCGTCTTGAAGTTGCCTGAGGCCGCAGCGTTTGATCATCAAGTGATGAACTTGAAAAACATCAGTGGCACATGGCCGATTCCTGGGAACTTTCTACCCGATCAGCTGACGACCAAAGGGGCTTGGGTGCATGATAATTATATCGATGGGGCGGACGCTTTAGTCAGTGCAGAAGACGTCGGCAATGCGCGTCAATTTGGCATTCGAGAAATCGTGCGGTTGTCATGGTTTCCATATCGTTCAGCAAAATTCCTATCATCACCGTTTCGCTATTTTGGCACTGGGTATCCAGAGCATTGGTTGGCGTCGCAGAAGTTGATGTTGGCATGGCTAGCTGCTTATTTGCGCCGGGTCAGCAAGTGGCCAACCGAGCAACAGCCGATTTTTATTGCGCGCCAAGATACCAACTGGCAACGTGCTGTCCATACGGCCATTACTCGTTCAGATTATGAAGACAAAGCCGAGCTTCTGCAGTTATTTGATGCTCGTTTGTATTATTATTCCAGTGGCAGTGCGCACCTTACCCGCAAAAATGTGATTTCGGCAGCTTCCGTGGCGGAACTGTCGCGAGTGAAGCGCGAATACTTTGAGGGTGGCAAAGCAGATTTTGTCACGACACTGGATAATATCTTCACCCAAGCCGAATAAAAATGCGCTATACTGAGTTTCTAAGGAGCATTCATATACCCTGCCAGCCAAGGAAACTCGGTCATTCATTGCCGAGAGAAATTGGTGATTTGGCAGGGCTTCTTTATTTCTAATTTTGTTGAATTATTATTTTTTGCGTAGTTGGAGTTTTTCGCTTGATTTCCGAA
>CAKRHU010000188.1 GCA_934339215.1 uncultured Lacticaseibacillus sp. | reverse complement strand
ATTAAAAACTGCGAACCTCAGTTGAGAGTCGCAGTTTTTGTTTGCTTAGAACTTTAAGATTTTGGTGCCATGCGCTTCAGCCACGCCTAGTTCGCGTGCTACCATGTCGACGTTATCAGCAGTGATGCCACCACCTGGTAAAATGGTCAACTTGCCTTCAGCTTGTTTGACCAAGGTCTTCAAATGCGGCAAGGTTTCAGTGATTGGCTCACTTAACGGTCCACCATGCGTCAAGATGCGGGCCACGTCATGTTCGGCTAACCAGTCGATGGCTTCTTGTTGGCGGTCGGCGCGAATTTCGTCGAAGGCCATATGCATGACCACATCCATCCCAGCAGAAGCGGCGATCAAGTTTTCCATCGCATCCTCATCGAGCCAACCATCTGTTGTTAACGCCCCAAAAGTTACGGCATCAACGCCTTGGGCTTGTGCTTCGAAAATATCGGCTTCCATGATTTTAAGTTCTAAGTCGTTATAGACAAAGTTGCCACCACGTGGGCGGATCATGGCCACGACTGAAGCATCATGTTCATGAATGTAGCGCGTGCTTTCAGCCAAGACCCCTTTGGAAACCGTGGTGCCGCCAGCAACTAAGTTGTCGTTGAGTTCGATGCGACGGGCACCAGCGGCTAAAGCTTTTGGCAATGAGGTGAAGTTTTCAACACAGACTTCTTTTAACATGCGGAACCTCCTAAGCTAAGAACAATACCAAGATGACGACGATCCCCAAGGCGATGCGGTACCACCCGAATGGCTTGAAGTCGTGCGTTTGCACGAATTTTAGCAACCACTTGATGGAAATGAAGGCGACGATGAAGGAAACGACCGTCCCAGTCAGTAAAATGGCCCATTGTTCGCCAGTGAAGGTGTTGCCGTTCATTAAGAACTTGCCGATTTTTAAAATCGAGACACCGACCATGGTAGGAATGGCCAAGAAGAAAGAAAACTCAGTGGCGACATAACGGCTGGCCCCTAAGATGATCGCCCCTAAAATCGTAGCGCCAGAACGCGAAGTCCCGGGAACGATAGATAAGGCTTGGAACAACCCGATGAACAAAGCGGTTTGATAAGACAAGTTCGCTAAGTTCGCAATTTTTGGAGCGCGGTTTTTGAACATGTTTTCGATGACGATGAATAAAATCCCGTAAAGGATCAAGGTCGTTGCGACCACTTGTGGGGTGTGCAAATGCGCGTCCATCCAGTCGTTTAACGGCAAGCCGATGACAATCGAGGGGATGCAGGCGATGATCACTTTAAACCATAGCACCCAAGTAGCAGATTTTTCTGCATGTGACTTGGATGGCGCAAAGGGATTGAGTTTGTTGAAGTAAAGTAAGATGACGGCTAAAATCGCGCCAAATTGAATCACGTATTCAAACATCGCCATGAAGTCAGCGTTTTGTTGGATCTTGACCACTTGGCTGACCAAATCGATATGGCCGGTAGAGCTGACGGGCAGAAATTCCGTCAGCCCTTCGACGATCCCGATAATAATGGCTTTGAAAATGTCTAACATAGAATCCTCCTGATTGAAAGCAGCCTTGTGTGACTGCCTATAAATGAAAACCCAGCATTTTTAGTATACCTTGCGTGAAAAATATTGCCACTGATACAGGCACTTTTACAAAAATGCTACAAATTATCAGGATGTTATTTAAGTTCATTACGATATGACGCAGGATTATTGGCTATACCACTTATCTAGACGTTCTAATCGGAGCTCAAAATCGGATGGAAATTCTAAGACATGTTCGAACATCGATTGCCGAGTTTCTTGATTTTCAAAACTTTGTTGATAAATCTGCTGGCAATTTTTCAGAATATTATGCATACCGCCAAAATTTTGAGTTTCACTGGTCAGTATGAGTAAAATGGCGTAAATGTCATTAACACCATGGTTAGAACGAAGGTCGGTTGTTGAGATTATTTTTGAATCCTTGATCAACCTGACAATTTCACTACTGAGTGAGAAACTGGTCTTTTTGGATTGATGGACATGAGTTTTCCATATACTTGTGCCGTGTGCTAACCCATTTCGATAACCTTCTACGATATTCAGTGTAGTATGGAATAGTTTGAGCTTTTCTTGATCAGTAAGGGCACTGGTGTTACCGAGTAAATCTGCAATTATTGCGAGTTTGATTTCTTGCGGACATATGGAATACCAACGTTTGGCTAAACCCAGACTTATTTCATTGAGTAATATCCATGCTGGGACATGATTATGATACTGACGATATGCAAGTATGGATGATGAAACTTTCATCTTGGAAGGTTGATGGTGTATTGGATCAGTTCCAGTTACAAACTCTTCGAGACGGTTCAATGTTGGGCGCGGATCAAAGTTTCTCTTGGGATAATGTGATCGACTTAGGTACCCATCGTGAGTATCATCGCCAATTGCGTAAACGCCAAATAAACGACTTATGTGGTAGCCTAACGAGTTTTCAAATGCATTTTCAAAGTGAATTAAGGCACCGAGTAAGACACTCGAAAAGGCTTCATCAATCCATTTAAGTTGAATCAAGGACATAACTGATACAGCTGGGTCATAATGTTCCATCAGATCATGCGGTAGCATATTTTGGTAGGCGTTGGCGATATTGTAGTAGCCATACTGACTTAATTGTGATTTAACAAAAGATTCTGAGTTTAAAGGGATGAGGATGTTATGCGCGCGTAGTCGGGAAAGTTGTTCATCATAATTTTTAAAAGGCTTATCGGGAATCATGTTCATCATGCTCTCCTTTATGCAAGCAAAAAGACGCAATCAACGATCGCGTCTTTAGGAGTACCTTTTGCCCTAGGCTAGGTACTATTTCGTAAGCCAAGTATAACTGATGAGCTAAACTGCTGTCAAGCTAGGGGTGAAATTTAAACTAAGTGCTTATTCCGCTGGCAAAAAGTTCACATTAACAGCTTCTGGCGCTGGAATATCAGCTTGCAACCAAGTCAACTTACCAGTGGCTTCATCGCGGCGATAAAGCGTGGCGTTGTCAGTGTTTTGGTTGACCACTAAGAGATACTTTTGGGTCAAATCGAAATTGAAGTCGCGAGGAAAGGACCCTTGAACCGGGATCTGTTGGATCAATTCCAAATGCAAGCCGCCGTCTTTTAAGGCAAACACTGCCATGGAGTCGTAACCGCGATTGGAAACATAAACGAATTTGCCATCTGCAGAAATCCGAATCGCCGCAGCCCCGTTATGTTCCGTCCAAGTGGCAGGAATCGTCGCACGGGTATCGCCAATGGTGAAGGCCCCATTATCGTAATGCAAAACCGAGATTTGGCTGGAGAGTTCGCCGACTAAATAAGCCAAATGATCGTTCAAAAAAGCGATGTGGCGCGGACCGTAGCCAACTGGCAAATGCAAAACCGTGGCTTTGCCCAACTTGCCTGCATCAGATACTGGGTAAGTGGATAAGGTATCGTTGCCGAGGTCGACTAAGACCAAACGGCCATCAGGCGCCAAAGCAGAATAATGCACATGGCTGGCATCTTGTTCAGGACGAGGGCCGGAGCCACCATGTACGGCCCGATCAACTTCAACTAAAGTATGATCAGCTTGGATCTTGTAAACCACCGCGCGGCCATCGTGATAGAAGCTAGCAAAAACTAATTGGCGCGCTTCATCAATGGAGACATGGGCAGGTGAGCCACCTTTTGAAAACGTGGTGTTGATGATTTTAGCCGGATTTTGGTTCAAATCGATGGTCGCCAAGCCGCCTTCACCGTCTCCAGCCGCACAAGCATAGGCGAAGTTGGCTTTAGAAATCGCGAGGTAAGTCGGGTTTTTGACCCCAGTGACAAAAGGTTCAGGGGTGGAAATACTGCCATTGGCGGAGTCGAAGCTGGCAGAATAAATGCCGGCCCCAGTTTTTTTGGTGTAACCGCCGAGGATCACTGTTTGTTTCATATCAAAGGCCTCCAGAAAAATAATTGCTTCTATTATAACACACGCGTGAAACCGGATACGTTGCGAGGCAAACATGTTATGATAGAAGAAAAGGTTTGCAGGAGGCCACCATGACAACAACAATTTCAAAAGTGACAGCAATTGGCGCCAACGCGCTTGATCCCGCCGATCCCTTGGCGATTTTATTTGGGGAAAGTGCGACGCCGGCGTTGCGCGATGTGGCGGTGATCCAACAATTCGAAGACGCTCAAGCCCAATTGGCGTTGACGGTTGCGGTAGGCGATCACGTTGAAATCGATTCAGTGAGCTATGTGGTCGAGCGCGTCGGCAAGCTGGCCAATCAGAATTTACAAACCATCGGCCATGTGAGCTTGATTTTTGATCAGATTCCCGATCAGCCGATGGAAAACGCGCTGTACTTAAAGCCAGAAGTGAAACCCCAATTG
>CAKRHU010000187.1 GCA_934339215.1 uncultured Lacticaseibacillus sp. | reverse complement strand
TGAATCGCAGACAATGACAGCGAACCGTCCAAGTGGCAATGTAATTCAACTTTAGGCAAGTGGTGATACAATGAAGTCATGGGGCAACCCTCCAATTTCAATTAGTGTAGCACAATAGGAGGTAGGACATGCGAATGGTCGACTTGATCGCCAAAAAGCGCGATCACCAGGAACTGACAACCGATGAAATCAATTGGATGATCCAAAATTATGTTTCAGATGAAATTCCAGATTACCAAATGAGCGCGATGTTGATGGCGATTTATTTTAACGGCATGACGGATCCAGAACAAGCGCAACTCGCCCAAGCCATGCTCAACTCTGGGGAACGTTTGGATCTCAGTGCCATTGCTGGCGTCAAAGTGGACAAGCACTCCACTGGCGGCGTTGGCGATAAGCTGACCATTCCACTATTGCCATTGATGGCTAGTCTGGGTGTGCCGGTGCCGATGATTTCCGGTCGCGGTCTTGGTTTTACTGGCGGGACTTTGGATAAAATGGAAAGCATCCCCGGCTTCAACGTCCAACTCACCACCCAACAATTTATCGATCAAGTGGCCACGATCCATCAAGCCATCACGCAAGCGAGCAGCGATCTGGCGCCTGCAGACAAGCGGTTATATGCGTTGCGCGATGTGACTGGGACAGTGGCTTCAACGCCATTGATTGCCGCTTCGATCATGTCTAAGAAGTTAGCCAGTGGTACCGACGCGTTATTATTCGACGTCAAAAGTGGTAACGGCGCCTTTATGTCAGATGATGAACAAGCGGAAAAACTGGCGCATGCGTTGATCAGTATCGCGGAACAAAATGGCGTCAGTGCCCGAGCGTTGATCACCGATATGAATCAGCCACTGGGCATCACCATTGGCAACTCCCTTGAAGTGGCTGAATCCATCGCGGTGTTAAAAGGCCGCGGTCCGCAAGATGTGCACCAACTTTTAGTCACCCAAGCGGCCCATATGTTGGTTTTAGGCAAGCGCGCCGATACGTTGGAGTTGGGTGTGGGCATGGCAGAAGATGCGTTGCGTGATGGTCGCGCGATGCGGGCGTTCAAACAGTTGATCCAAGCCCAAGGCGGCGATGTGCGCGTCACAGATGATCCAAGACGCTTGCCACAAGCGTCCCAAAAAGTTGCCATCAAAGCTGAAAGTGCAGGTTTTGTCGGCGAAATCGATACCAAAGCATTAGGCGTCGCTGTGATGCAAATTGGTGGCGGTCGGGCACAACAAGAGTCGGACCTTGATTTGACGGCTGGATTAGTCCTGCATAAGAAATTGGGGACACCGGTTTCTGTTGGCGATACGCTGGCGGTGGCTTATGCGAGTGAAAAAGATCCTGAAATGATCGTCGATGTGGTGCGTCAAGCCTACACGATCACCCCACAAAAGCCTACTATAGCGCCATTAGTTCACCAGATTATTAAGTAAATGTTTACGAATCTTGCCGCGGTTGGCCTGCTCAACCGCGGTATTATTATTATGCCATCAATTGTAAGCGCTTATTATCGAACCTGAAGATGAGGCTTTCAATCTGGTACTCAGACGTCATACATCGTTGAACATGTTGGAAAAAAGGAGGGTGGCAGTATGGGTGCAACAGTTTTGGACTTGGCACGCTTTCAGTTTGCCATGACCACAGTATTTCATTTTTTCTTCGTGCCGTTTAGTATCGGCATGGCCTTAGTCACAGCGATTATGGAAACCATGTTTGTCCGCACCAAAAAGCCATTATATAAACAAATGACCTTGTTTTGGGGCAAGATCTTCTTGTTGAGTTTTGCCGTTGGGGTGGTCACTGGGATCATTCAAGAATTTCAGTTTGGGATGAATTGGTCGAATTACTCGCGCTTTATGGGCGATATTTTCGGCGCGCCATTGGCCATTGAAGCGCTGTTGGCCTTTTTCATGGAATCGACCTTTATCGGGTTGTGGATGTTTACATGGGATCGCTTCAAACCAGGCTTGCACGCGGCGATGATTTGGCTGGTGTGGTTAGGGACTACGCTTTCGGCGATTTGGATTTTAAGTGCCAATGCCTTCATGCAACATCCGACTGGTTTTGCGATCAATCAAGCCACTGGGCGGGTGAAATTAGTCGACTTTGGCGCGGTGATCGCCAATCCGCAATTATGGGTCGAATTTCCCCATGTGATTTTTGGGGCATTCACCACAGCCGGGTTTGCGGTTGCGGGGATGGCGGCATGGCGCTTGTTGAAGCATGATCATGAAGATTTTTACTTACACTCATTGCGAATCGGTTTAACAGTCGGATTGATCGCAATCGTTGGGGCGATCGGCGTTGGGGACTTGCAAACGCAATTCATCATTAAAGATCAGCCGATGAAGTTTGCTGCCACTGAAGGGATCTACAAAAATACCAAAGATCCTGCCGCCTGGACCGTGGTGGCATTGATCGATAGCAAAAATCACAAAGTTTCAAATGCTGTGGATGTGCCAGTATTGTTGAGCTTGCTGGCGTATCACAAAACCTCTGGGGCGGTCATGGGGATGGACCAAGCCAACGCAGAACTGCAGGCCAAGTATGGTAAGGATAAGAATTATTATGTCCCAGCCAAAACGTTATTCTGGTCATTTCGGGTGATGTCTGGCGGCGGGGTGGTCTTAGCGTTGATCGCGATCTTAGGCTTGTGGTTTAGCCGCGCGAAAAAGAATACCTTGATGCATCAACGCTGGTTGTTGTGGTTATTAGGTCTAGCCTTATGGGTACCGTTTATGTTGAATACTGCCGGTTGGTTGATCACGGAACTCGGTCGTTATCCTTGGACGGTTTATGGCTTATATACCATTCAAGATGCGATCAGCGCCACCACTACAGCTGGGCAACTGTGGTTCTCAAATATTGCCTACTTATTGATCTTCAGTTTGCTCGGTGGCGTGATGGTGTATTTCAGTCATCAGAATTTGGTTTTGGGACCAGATGCGTCAGGAACGCTGAATTACGGTATCGATGAAATCACGCCATTGGAGGGGCAACCGTCATGAGCCCATTACAATTATTATGGTTTCTACTATTAGCTGTGTTGTTCATTGGCTTCTTCGTCTTAGAAGGTTTTGATTTTGGCGTCGGCATGGCCACCCGTTTGTTAGCCAAAAACGAAGGTGAACGTAAGCAATTAGTGGCGACGATCGGTCCACATTGGGATGGCAATGAAGTGTGGCTCATCACCGCGGGTGGGGCGATGTTTGCCTCTTATCCACTATGGTATGCGAGTTTATTTTCCGGCTTTTATATCCTATTTTTCTTGGTGCTGGTTGGCTTGATCTTGCGCGGGGTTTCCTTTGAATTTGCGGCGCATGCGCAAAGCCAACGTGGTCGCGATATTTGGCGCTGGGCATTGTTTGTCGGCAGTGTGATCCCACCATTTTTGCTAGGGATGATCTTTACGGCGATTATTCAACCTTTAACCATTGATGGCAAAATGGATATATATGCCAGCCTTGGTGAACAAGTGAATTTGCTGACAATCGTTGGTGGGGTGGCCGTGACGTTGATGTGTTTCATGCACGGATTGAATTTTATTCGTTTGAAAACCACTGGCGCTTTGCGCTTGCGGGCGTGGGCGTATAACCGGATTTTGATTTGGGTGTTATATGCCGGAGCAGTGGTGTTTGCGCTATTGGTTTATGTTTCTACGGATTTCTTTGTGAAGCGGCCGCTCAGTTCAGGTATCATCATCGGCTTGATTGTCTTGGCCATTGTGTGTGAGCATTTCGCCATTCTCAAAGATCGTGAAGGCTTATCCTTGATCACGAGTGGTTCAGCCTTGGCGCTGGTAGTGATTTTGATTTTTAATGGGTTGTTCCCACGGGTCTTGATTGCTAAGGAGGCGGTGAATTCGCTTTTGATCACCCAAGCTTCCGCGTCGAATTTGACCTTGACGATTATGACTGGTGTGACGGTGGTGTTATTGCCGATTGCTTTGGCGTATTTTATCTGGGCCTATGTGGTATTTCACAAACGGGTGCCAGAGCTGTCGTAAGTTTTTTGGCGCAATGGGGAGATTGCGATGTTTGATCGACGATTATTGGCGCTACCAGGCGCAAAGAAATTACTGATTGAATTATTTGGCTTGACCGTGATTGAAGCATTCGCCATTATTGGACAAGCATACGGCTTAGCCCAAGCAATCGTGATATTTTGGCATGGACAACAGTTTGGGCAAGCCAGCCCCATGATGGTGATTTTTGTGGTGGCCTATACTTTGCGGCAATTCACTGCGTATGCACGCGAACAGTTGAGCCAGAATTTTGCCCAGGTTCAAAGCGAAAACTTGCGGACTGTGTTACTCCATCACTTGTTTCGACTGGGTCCTTCAGCAATCGCAGAAATCGGCAGTGGCTCAGTGGTGACGCAATTGCTGGCTGGTAG
>CAKRHU010000186.1 GCA_934339215.1 uncultured Lacticaseibacillus sp. | reverse complement strand
CAAGCTTTAGCGCAAGCCCAAACCAAGTTGACCCAAGCGCAAGCGGCGGCCGCACAAATTAAAGTTCAAGTGGATGCAACCTATCAAACTTTGACTGAAAAACAAGCAGCTGCCGATAAGGCGCAACAAGCGTTGACTGCCGCCAAAGCCGCCGTTGCCAAAGCTCAAGCTTGGTTGAATGCTTTGCAAAACGCTGATGCGAATGTGGAAACGGCCCAAACAGCGTTGACTTTAGCTGAAGCGCAGTTGGCTACTGCCCAAAAGGCTTATGATGAAACCGTCGCCCCCGCCCAAGCAGCTGCGGACCAATTGACCAAGGCCCAAGCACAGTTTGCTTTAGCCCAAGCGCAACTGGCGACTGTGAAGCAACATCAAGCGCAAGTTAAAGCCTTGGCTGATCAAAGCCGTCAAAAACATCAAGCTCGTCCATTGCAAACTAAAACACTGGTGACTAAGGCCGTAGCTACCAAGGCTGCCACCGCGATTCAAAAGGCCAAGCCAGCCGTCGCGACCATGCCGCAAGCCGGTGAAGCGGCTCAAAGTGGGTTGCTTGGATTGGTCGGTGCAGCGTTATTGTCCTTGATCGGATTTGGTGCTTACAACTTGAAGAAGCGCGCCTAAATATCACTAAAGAAGCATCAGACCGCAGTTGGCCTGATGCTTCTTTTTGTTTGTTGTGCTGTCAGACGTTAGGCGTTGGTTTTGCAAACGTCATAGTGCAAGGCAGTCAATTGATCGAGTTTTTCGACTTTGGACAAGTTCAAGTTGACGTTTTGAATGCCGCTGGCGACTAAGGAAATCCCGTCACCTAATAGTACTGGCGCCACGGTGATGATCAGTTCGTCGACTAAGTTAGCTTCTAACAGTTCAGTGAAAATGTCTGCGCCACCGACTAACCAGATATCCTTGCCTTTTTGCGCTTTGAGTTTGCGAACAAATTCTGGAATATTGCCAGCAACCACCGTGGTTGGGTCGTCAGTATCGTGCAAGTTTGTGGAGAAGACATAACTTTCTTTGTCACTGTAAGGGTAGCTGCCAGCTAAGCGCAACGCCCGTTGGTAGGTTTTGCGGCCCATTAAGACGCAATCGATCCCTGCGTAGAAGCGTTGGTATGCGTCATCTGCGGCACTGGAACCCAAAGCACCCAACCAAGCCGTACTGCCATCAGGTTCTGCAATAAAGCCATCTAGGCTTTGTGCCAAATAAAGAATCACTTTTCGTGCCATACTGCCCACCTCGTTATCTTTGATGTGTTCATTATATCACAAAATGTAACCGTTATCACGGATTATACGCGCGACCATAAATCTAAACTGGTTTTCATCAAAATGTGCCCAGCCATCGCATGCCGCGCTTCGTTTAACCAAAAGCCGGGTTTTAAATCGAGTTCAGTATCTAGCGCGAATACTGTCAACGTATAAGCGTGGTCGGCATTCGGCGGTTGCGGGCCGACATAACCGGTGGCAATCAGTGGATCAGACGCATTCACAAAGTGCCCGGCATTCGCGTTGCGCCCGCGGGTCATCGAGATAGCTTGGGTGCGTTCAACATCTTCTGGAATTTCGGTGATGTTGCCGGGAAGATTGGCGATGTTCCAGTGGATCCAAGGAAAACCAGAAACCGGCACGGCATCGTAATCGATCAACCACACGGCAAAGCTTTGCGTGCTGGCTGGCGCCTTTGCGATCGTGATCGGAAAACTGCGCTTGGGGTAGCCGGCGTGCGTGTCTGCAGGTTCGGCGTGTTTGCCAAAGCGGTCAGGTAGGAAACCTTTTTCTAAAGGAACTGAAATTTGCATTTGTATCCGCCTCCTTGTAAGTTAAACTAAGGGTAACACAATCGGAGGTGCCACAGATGCCTTATTACGATCAACATGTTCATACTTATTTCTCGTTTGACTCTGACGCGCAATTTGAAGCTTATTTGGCGCAAACTGATCATCCTTTTGTCACCACAGAGCACTTAGAAATGTTCAACCCGGATGATGGCCACCACGATAATAAGCCGGATTACCGCGCCTATGTACAAAAGCTTGACGCCTTGCATCAAAAATATCCCAATCAATTCTTGCGCGGGATCGAAGTCGGTTATTACGAACCGAAACTCAACGACATTTACGCGTATTTAGACGCCAACCGCTATGACTTGGTGTTGCTCAGCTTCCATCATAATGGCGAGTATGATTTTCAAGACGACCATTTCAAAACTGTTGATAAAAAGGCGCTGGTTCAAGCTTATTATGCGCGAATGTTAGCTGGAGTGCGGCGCTTTGATGGCGCAGATGTGCTGGCACATTTTGAATATGGTTTGCGAGTGCTTGATGTGACGCCATCGGAATTGGCGGCGTGGGCGCGGCCGATGATCCAAGGCATTTTCAGTGAGATCATTGCCAAACAAATGGCGCTGGAGCTTAACACCAAGTCGATGTATCTGTGGCATGATGTGGCCTTGTATGATTTGGTGATCCCGTGGTATCAAGCACTCGGCGGCAAGTTATTCACCTTAGGATCTGATGCTCATGTGCCAGAGGCCTTTGAAATGGAATTTACGCAAGCCAAGGCCTTATTGCATCGCCACCACATCGAACAATTAGCCGTGTATCAAGATCATCAACCGACCCTCGTTACGTTTTAAGGAGTTATTATGGCAGCAATTACAAATCCGATTCTCAATGATTTATTCAAACAGATTCAACCTGGCTACACCATGCCCGTTAAATTCGAGATCAGTGGCACGCCTGCAGACAAATTAGTGCACAGCCAGTCTCAAGAAGTCCTACAACCAAACGGGGACTTACTAGTGCAAATCAAAGATTCCCCTGATGTCGATTACACCTTAAGTCACGAATTGATGCATATGTACTTGGCGACCACAGGCTTTCCGCAGGTGCAATATCACTTGTTGACGGGAACGCCAGAAATCGATAAGCAACATTATGCCACGGCGACAGCTTTATCGACGGCAGCAATACATGCAGTAGTCGCTGACTGGCAACGCGAACACGGCTTTTTAGGCGAAACGCAACTTGCATTACTGGAAAAAGGCTTTGCTTCAGCCTTACCTAAAGAGCCAGCAGGCGGCGATAACTTGTTGATCTACCGCGGCTTATCGTTGTTTGACCACATGACCTTGTTTGTTGATGGCGGGAATGATGATCAAAGGGCCCAATGGCAAACGGATTTTCCACAAGCCTATCCTTTGGCCAAGGATTTGTATCAGACCTTAACGCAGAAAGCATTGGATACCCCGTTTGCTTATCGCCGCGCTGTGGTGAATTTATTTGCCCGCTTCAACGCCTTGGTGCAAGCAGCAGGATTTCAGCCGTTGGATAATGATGAGTTCGCGACTTTTCCACCAGTGTTGTCCAAGCGGCAATTGCGCTTGAGTTTGAATCAAGTGTTCACCTTGAAGCACTCAGCTTACCGTGATCGCCAAACCAAACAGTTGGCTTATGTGGCATTAGGTAAAGGTGATCGGCAGAATGCGTTTGTCTTACCGTTGAAAGATACGACACCTGCTGCAATGCAAAGTTTGTATCAGCAACCATTAGGTGAAATTTTAGATCAGTATCAGTTGGACTATGGTGTACGCTAGGAGGCCAGCGTGATGTTCGATTTACAACAGGCAATCAGTGAAGCCGACAATATCTGCTTTTTGACCGGGGCTGGGGTATCGACAGCATCAGGCATTCCCGATTATCGCAGTCGTGGTGGCTTGTATGCCGATGCCGAAAAGCCGGAATACGCGTTATCAGATGATAACTTAGCGCGCCATCACGAAGCTTTCCATCAATGGGTGTTGGCCAATATGTTTCATCCAGAAGCGAAGCCCAATGTCATCCACGAGAAAATGGCCGCCATCAGCAACGCCAAAGGCACCATCGTCACCCAAAATGTCGATGGCCTTGACCAGGCGGCTGGCGCCAAGCATGTGGTCGAATTTCACGGGAACTTGTATCGCTTGTATTGCCAACAATGTCATCAAACGTTCACTTATGACCAATATCGCCAGTCGGATCTCCATGCAGCAGATGGTGGCGTCATTCGCCCAGACATCGTGTTGTATGGTGAACCGATCGCCCAACAAGTCGCACAAGCTGCAGTGGCTGCAGTGAGCTCCGCAGACTTGTTGATCGTCGTCGGGACCAGTTTGGTGGTTTATCCGTTTGCTGGCTTGTTGCGCTATGCCCCGATGGAAGCGACTTTAGTGGCTGTCAACAAAGAAGCATTAGAGCTGCCACCGCGTGCCCACATGGTGCAAGGGGATGCAGTTTCCGTATTTGAACCATTACATTTGTAGGAGATGAAGTAGATGCCACCCATGCGTCGCAAAGCGCGTCAAATTGAATTACCCGAGATCAAAGCCATCATTGAACAGTGCAAAGTGATGCATATTGCTATGAACGACCAGCCGTTTCCTTATGTGATACCGACCAATTATGG
>CAKRHU010000185.1 GCA_934339215.1 uncultured Lacticaseibacillus sp. | reverse complement strand
ATGAAGAAACTAGAATACCCGTTGGTTGGTTATGCTGCTCAATACGCAGAACAAGATGCTATCTTCGAACGCTATGGCAAGCACATGCACATTTGCGTGATCGATCCAGACGCGTATCGCATCGAAACACCAGAACAAATGGAAAAAATGGTTGCAGACTTTGGGCCTTTCATCAAAGATCAGGAGCAAGAAATGCGTTACATGTCCGGCGAAGATCCAGAACCAAATCTCTTTCACGTTGAGATCAACGATTTTAAGTCCCACTTCATTACCGATGCCTACACAGCGATTAAAAATGAGGTCGGAAAAGATGCGGTTGGTAAGTTTTGCGCTTATCCGCCAAAGTCCGAAAATAGTGGTGGCAGAATGGTGATCACTATAAAAGATGACATAGATGAAACACGTTTTTGCTTCGAATTCAGTCTGACTGGCAATAGTGCACCAATGACGGTAAATGAATCGACACAGTTTGCCGTTAACACCATAAAGAATCACTTCGCTTCTGACAAAACTTTCTAGAACACAAAAATAAGCCTCTCACCCACACGGATGAGAGGCCATTTTATTAGAATGGATTAGATGATCCTACCTGCAATTGAAGCCGATCAAGTGGCTCACCGTACCAACCAGCGTAATCAGAGTCGTCTCGAACAGACGGTAACCAACCACGGCGTTGAATAGTTTGGCTGCGGTAATATGCTTGCTTATACGCCTCTCCATTTGGAGTTGTGTAGTATACCTGCACACCATCAATCGGCTGACCGGTAACACCCGCCGCACCATTAACTAGCTCGCGCTTATTGCTCTTGTACACCCAACCAAGCCAACCAGATGCTTGAGTGTGTACACGATAACGAATGCTCCCATGATCAACACTGACAGTCAAGTAGTCGTGGCGAGCGTTTGGAATACCCGCAAAACCATTTGTTCCAGCTCCGGCGTTAGTCACACTGTCCAACCAATAGCCACCCATGACGTGCAAAGCGTACGTTACGTTAACCGCTTTGGCAGGTTTTGCCGCTGGTGTTGTCGCGTGAGTAGTACGTGGCGTCGAAACTGGTGCACCACCAATGCCATTAGCAAGGTCAGCCGCAAGCTTCGCCTTGGTCACACCGAAACGTGCCAGGTAACCATATGGATCGATATGATCACCCCAATAATTTTGAGTGATCCACAGGTGCGTTTTGATGCCGTTGCCTGCACCGTCAAGTGTCAACGGAATCCCGTATTGACGTGCATAATAGCGTGCCAGATTGACATATGCCGCATAATCCTTGGCAAACGTTGCTGGATCGCTTGTGTGTGCTAACTCAATTTGAACCGGTGCATTGGCATTCGCATATGAACCAGCGCCCCAGGCTTGGTACCCAGGCGCACCAAGCTGATAGATATGGCCACCGTCACCAACCACGAATTGGACATACGTCTGCGAGTTTGCCCAATTGTTATAGAAGTAGTGTGCGTTCTCCCACGCACCGCTCTCGGTACCAACGTCGTGTAGAACAATAAACTTGTTCGCCGTCTGCGCATTGGAGCCCATGCCAGAGCCGAAGGCATACGTCTTATCGATAGCTGGAGCCATTGGTTCAGATGCTGCATATACGATTTGCGGCTCTGACTGAACCGGAGGCAAGTTTTGCGGCAACGTCAAGCCAATAAACGCGCCCATTAAAATAGCCGCAGCAATCGCCACGGCCTTAATCTTTTTTAGTTGATCCATTCAATTTCTCCTACTTCTGTTCATGTTTGCTATATTAAAGGTATCAAAAAAGGAGTGAACACATGTTAGCAACAATATCACTAATTATTTCCATCGCCAGTTTTGGATTTTCCTTCTGGACATGGAAAAGCCAAGGGAAACGTGCGCAATATCAGCATTTGGAGTGCATCACTTATGCAAACCACGCTGTGTTCAGTTACAACTCAAAGCGACAAAAGTCAGAACGATTTTTCTTACTTGGTCCAACAATAGAGGTAGATATGGACATACTGAACCCATCATCACTACCACTAACGGTTTATAGCTTTCAACTGATTGCCCACGGTTCTGATAAATTCGCAAATTTTCAGTTATTAACTCAAGAGACGCTAGCGGGAGATATGGTCAAAGATCGCCTTGCCGGTGGAGCTTCCCCTGAAAACATGTCCGCCGGCATGCTTAACGTAATTCGTTTGATTCCAAATGACGTTGTCATTGTTCGTCCATACGGAACCTATCGTTTAACAACAATTTTCCAAGGCTATCCAGACGCACCTGACACATTTACAAATTTCGAATTTAGGTTCAGGAGCGTTTCAAAAAATCCATTTAGCAGCGGTTTCGAGGACCAAATATTTCACTTGGAAATTTCTGATTACCCAGAACAATCGAAACGAACGACAGAGCCAGGGAAGCTAGTGCCACCACAAGTGCTAAAACAGCTAGACAGTTCATTATGATTTACCTCACTTTCCAACCGCATTTGCCGATTCGGATTGCGTTTGCTGATTTTCAAGTGCAGCCTTTACAGCAGCGTTGATGGCGGCTTGGGTTGCGTCACTTTGTGCTTGCTTGCTCGCTGCCAACTTATCGGCAACCGCCTTAGTTGCAGGCTTAGTTGCATCAACTACCCACGACGTACCCGCCGCAGTGATCAAGCCTTGAGTTGCACCCGCTACCCAGTTAGTGTCGTGCGTGATCGCAGTAGCAACCAGACCCGAAACAATACCAATAACCCCCGCGACCAGTGGTAAATAACCATTGGGTAGCTTTGTCTGTTTAACCATTTGCGTTCCAGCCGCGACTACTGCCGCGATAATTCCTAGTTCAGTTGCTGATACGATATTCATTGATTTACCTCCATATTCTTGATTGGCAGAGCGGCGACTTTTTCATAAAGCTTCTCACCAGTCCCGTTTCCGCCTAGCGCACGATAACTTCTATACAAATAGCCTAAGTCATCCAAATCATCGGTTGAGATATAGCCTCGTGCCAAGTGACAATTGCAAAGCTGGTAGATTTCGTGGTGCTGAATGCTGACTAACGCTTCATCTACCAGTCGGTCATGATGCTTACGGGCACGAATTGATAACCGCATCCACCGGAAAACGCCTGCGATGCCCCCACCTGCAAGTGTTGCGGCCACGCTAGTTGCTACTGCATCTAAGGTCATTCAGTTGCCGCCTCGGTTCCTGCGTCGTCAGGTTCAGTAATTGCCGAGCCGTCTTTGTTGACCTCGACCCAGTAGCGTGTGTCAGAGCCTGGTACCTGAGTGTTGCCAGCAATCAACGACTTGTAGTACTTACCATCCGTTTGATAGAGCACCACATCACCGATCGCGTATGCGTTTTGGTAGCCAGTAGGCATCACCCAAATATTGTCGCCGTCAGTGGACTTGACGGTTTCCGCCCACATATACGTCGCAGCGGCAGGGTTAGTCTGATCAGTGGCCGTGCCATCTTGCAGGCACTTGTACAGCTTGCCGTCATAGAGCACCAGGTCGCCTGCTGTGTAGCTTGCGCCTAGCGCCCAAGCCGGATACAGTGCGGTGATCTTAGCCTTGAGTGTGTCGTCAATGGTGCCGGACGCCAAAGCTTCGGCGATGGTTTGCAAAGCCGCATCCTTGTCAGCCTCGGCTTGCGTCGCTTGGGCCTGTGCCGCGGCAGTTGCTTGCTCAGCCCGTGCTTGAGCCTGCTTAGCCTCATCAGCCGCGGCTTGCAGGACTTTGGTAGACACGTCCTCCCACACACGTGGCGCTGGATTAAACTTCGCGTTTGCCCGCGTCATGCCGTCAGGAATTGGCACCGTAGTGATGTGCTCAGTATCAGTGAAAGCAGGTGATACCAAGACTGGATTTGAATAGACACCATCTTTCTCGTCAGTAAACCAGACGCTGGCTGGTTGGGTCAGCGTTTGGTACTCGGTTGGTACTTCAGTTGTGTCTGTCATTGATTAGTTCCTCCTTTAATTTGTGCTTCTAGTGCTGCTAGGCGCGATTCGAGTGGATTAGCGACAGTGAGCGAAACATCGCCGCCGTTCGGGTAGCTGACCCAAATTGAGTAAGCGCCGTCCGGGACAGTCCAATCGAATTCAGTCGAGGTTGTCTCAGCCTTACGGTCGATATAGGTGCCATCGAGGGCATACCAATTCCAACGGAAACAGTAGGTCTTGTCCGCTGGTTGGGACTGATAGAAGTGAAGCACCTCGCCCGGATAGACACTGATTTGGCTAGCCATCAAGTCGCTGCCGTCTATGGTCGCTTGCGTGATCGAGCCACCGGCCACACTAACTACATTGCCTCGCGCACTCAGGATAGCGTTCTTTATTGCGTCTGTTATATCAATCAGGTTCAGCCCCCCCCCCGACAATTGGGCTTTGAGGGCGGTTATTCTGTTATTTAATGCGGTGATATCTGTTTGAACATCTTCTGGTGCTGGCGCATATGAAAATGGTAAGCCCCCATAGTCA
>CAKRHU010000184.1 GCA_934339215.1 uncultured Lacticaseibacillus sp. | reverse complement strand
CCCCGATCACGAAATATTCTGCCGAAGTGCAAGACCCAGACAATGTGTCGGAAATTATCGCCAATGCCTATCAAGCTGCCGAATCCGGCAAGCAAGGCGCCAGTTTTGTCTCAGTGCCTCAAGATGTGACGGATGCACCCGTGATGTCTGACGTGATCCGCCCAATGAATGCGCCAAAACTAGGCCCAGCTAGTCCCGCTGATATGACGTACTTGGCGCGTCAAATCAAAGACGCACAATTGCCAGTGTTATTACTCGGTATGCGCGCTTCTAGTGCGGCAGTCACCAAAGCGATTCGGGAATTATTATCCGTCAGTGAATTGCCTGTGGTTGAAACCTTCCAAGGGGCAGGGATCATTTCTGCAGATTTAGAAGATAATTTCTTTGGTCGCGTCGGTTTGTTCCGCAATCAACCAGGTGATCAATTGTTGCAACGCTCAGATCTGGTGATTACCATTGGCTATGACCCCGTTGAATACGAACCCCGGAACTGGAACGCTGACGGGAAAGCCCGCATTGTGGTGATCGATCAAGCGCCAGCTGAAATCGACCACAACTTCCAACCAGAAACTGAATTGATCGGCGACATTGCTCAAACCTTGGAAATTCTAACGCCGCTGGTGCGCGGTTATCAAGTGGCGCCAAGTGCGAAGCGTTATTTGCAAGTCCAACAAGCCAAATTGCAAGAACGCGATGTCCCACCGGCTGTGGAAGAGCAAGTTTATTCCCATCCTTTGAGTATTGTCGCCGAATTACAAAAGCGCGTCACCGATCATATGACGGTGGCCGTAGATGTCGGCAGTTTTTATATTTGGATGGCGCGACATTTCCGCAGTTATCAACCCCGGCGTTTACTGTTTTCCAATGGGATGCAAACCTTAGGCGTGGCCTTGCCTTGGGCGATTGCAGCGACATTGGTGCGCCCGAATGAAAAGGCGATTTCAATTTCCGGGGATGGCGGTTTCTTGTTCTCCGGTCAAGAATTGGAAACAGCAGTCCGCTTGCATGCTAACTTGGTGCATATCATTTGGAATGATGGGCACTATGACATGGTGAAATTCCAAGAAGAAATGAAGTATGGTCATGCTGCTGGGGTCGACTTTGGGCCAGTTGATTTCGTCAAATATGCACAAAGCTTTGGGGCTAAAGGCTTGCGGGTGGAAAAACCAGAACAACTCGGCGCCGTTTTAGATGAAGCTTTTGCGACGGCTGGTCCCGTCGTGGTGGATATTCCGGTGGATTATTCGGATAACTTGAAGTTGTCAGCAGACATGTTAGCAGATCAATTCTGAGCGTTGGCATGAAGGAGAACAAAATGCAGTTGTATCAACATGGGACCTTAGCAAATTTAGTGCCGGGATTATTTGGTGGCACCTTATCGATTCACGATTTGTTGCAACACGGTGACACTGGCATCGGGACGCTAGCAGGTTTAGATGGCGAATTGATCATTTTAAACAGTGTGGTGTTTCAAGTAAACGCGACGGGCAGTGTGCGCGTGGTTGACGGTTTTGAAATGGTGCCATTTGCCAATGTGCATCAGGCTGATTTTAAAGCGGCGGGTGAGTTGGCGAAAGTGACTGACGCCGATTTGCGGGCCACCTTGGCCAAAAAGTTGATTTCATTGAATGTCTTTTCCAGCGTCAAGTTGACCGGGACTTTTGCCAACGTCACGACGCGTGCAGTGGCCGGCCAAAAGCGGCCTTATCCAACGCTTAAAGCGACAGCTGAAGCGCAAAGCGTGTTCACCGAAAAGCAAATCCAAGGTACGATCATCGGGTATTATTCGCCGAAATTGTTTGCCGGGGTGGCAGCGCCAGGGTTTCACTTGCATTTCTTGAGTGACGATCAACAATTTGGCGGGCACTTGTTGCATGCCGACGTGGCCCATGCCAAACTGGAGCTCCAAGCGTTTGAAGATTTAGATTTGCATTTACCGTTATCGGATCCAGAATTTCTTGCCTTGGATCTGGACAGTGACAAAATCGTCGACGATATCGAACTTGCTGAGAAGTAAGTGAGAACGCCGTGAGAGCCGCTAGCTTATGCTGGCGGCTTTTTGCTATACTGGACAATGAAAAAATTGAATCCAATCTTTAGAGGTCGCGCGCATGATCAGTCGGCGGGTTTGGTGGTTGTTGCCACAAACAAATCCGTTAAAAGGCCTGCGCGCCGAAAGCGAAACTGCAACAACAGTTGAACTTGGGCCAAGTCGGAAATACCACTTGGACTGTCGCGAATGCGTTGTGCTAATGAACTTGTTTTTTGGCGCACGCTTAGGCGGCGCTTTTCTTTTGGTCAAAAAAGGAGCAACGTTTTGGCAACTAAATCTGAACATAATCAAGTGACTCGCTCACTGAAAACGCGGCACTTGTCGATGATCGCGTTAGGCGGGTCGATCGGCACTGGCTTGTTTGTCGCCAGTGGCGGCGCGATCGCAGGAGCCGGTCCTGGTGGGGCAATCCTGGCTTATTTGGGCATTGGGGTGATGGTATTTTTCCTGATGACCAGCTTAGGCGAAATGGCCACATACATCCCTGTGTCGGGGAGCTTTTCTGAGTATGCCAGTCGCTTTGTCGATCCGGCAGTCGGTTTTGCTTTGGGCTGGAATTACTGGTTCAACTGGGCGATCACTGTGGCAGTGGATATTGCCACGACTGCGATCGTGATGCACTTTTGGTTACCAATGGTGCCGGGGTGGCTCATCAGTCTTGCCTTTCTCGCCTTGATTTTCATCATCAATATCATTTCCGTTAAAAGTTTCGGGGAAACAGAATACTGGTTGTCATTGATCAAAGTGATCACGGTGATTGTTTTTTTGATTGTCGGGGTATTGACGATTTTCGGCATTTTAGGTGGGCAACATATCGGCTTTTCCAATTACACCTATCAACAAGCCCCGTTTGTTGGCGGTTGGCCGGCGACTTTATCAGTGTTTGTCGTCGCCGGTTTCTCGTTTCAAGGAACAGAATTGATCGGCATCACTGCTGGGGAGTCCGAAACGCCAGAAACTAGCATTCCCAAGGCCATCAAACAAGTCTTTTGGCGGATCTTGCTGTTTTATATCTTAGCCATTGCCGTAATTGCGGCGATCATTCCTTACACCAGCCCGAACTTACTCGGCGCTTCCGCTTCTGATGTCGCCATTTCACCGTTCACCTTGGTGTTTAAGCGCATCGGCTTGGCTGGGGCGGCCAGTGTGATGAATGCCGTCATCTTAACTTCGGTGTTATCGTCGGCTAACTCGGGGATGTATGCGTCAACGCGAATGCTTTGGGCGATGGGCAATTCCGGCTTTGCACCGCGGATTTTTGGCAAAACCAACAGTCGCGGCGTACCGTTGCCGGCGTTGTTGGCGACGACTGCAGTTGGGGCGTTGACCTTCTTATCCAGTATCATGGGGCCGAATGTTTACCAACTGTTAGTGGCTGCCAGTGGCTTGACTGGATTTTTGGCTTGGCTTGGGATCGCGGTGTCACATTACCGCTTCCGCCGTGCGTTTATCGCGCAAGGCCACCAGTTATCCGAACTGGTTTATCATGCCAAGTGGTTCCCGATCGGACCAATTTTGGCGATCATCATGAGTTTGATCGTGATTTTAGGGCAAGATATTGCCAGCGTCACCCATTTTCAATGGAGTCGCTTGTTGATCTCTTATATGTCGATCCCGTTGTTTATCGTGTTGACGGTGTGGTACAAGGTCAAACACAAAACGCATTTGTTGAAACTCGACGAAATTGATTTGACCCCGCATCGCGATCATCGCAAAGAAGCCAAAGAAAAATAATGCATCACCTGGTCGAGACAAAATCTGTCTCGGCTTTTTTGTCTCAACTCACAGATTTTCTTCGACGGTATCACAGCTCCTAGATTGAACACGCTCATGTTCAAATATCACTGAATATTGTATCGCGTTGACAGGCATGTTTCGTAGCCATCAGGTGCCAGTGGTACGCGTAAGGCCCATGGCGGAACTGAAATAGCCGAACGTGGCAGAAATAATAGTTGAGACAGCGGGTTTCGGCTTTGAATTCAGGCATAAGAACATCGGCGGTTTGTGCCGATTTCTACGCCGGAAAAGCATGCCACGAGAGCTGATTTCATACTAGGTCACAGTTAAAATCACGTAAAAATTTGCTCACGCCGTCCGGCATCGTAAGCGTGGTTTTGTAAGCACCCAATAACCACACGTCATTAAACAAACAGATCCCCATCCGCGAACTGTGCGGATGGGGATCTGTTTGCGTTAAGCCGATGCGCTCTGTAACTCGGATTGTCCAAGATTCCATGGTAAATATGCTTCCAGTTCTTCTGCTTTGGCGAATTCTGGGAGTTGGGGGATGTTTTCCAACAATGTTTGGATGTATCGACGTGGATCAAGTCCGTTGGCTTTGACAGTTTCAAGGATTGTCATCCAGATCGCGTTAGCTTGAGCGCCATCTGTGCTGGTAC
>CAKRHU010000183.1 GCA_934339215.1 uncultured Lacticaseibacillus sp. | reverse complement strand
CGTTTGCGCCGACTGCAAGAAAATGCTGAAATCATCGTCTTTGAACGCGGCCCGCATGTGTCGTTTGCCAACTGCGGCTTGCCTTATTATCTCGGCGGCGAAATCACTAACCGCGACGAGCTGTTAGTCCAAACCCCAGCCAAACTCAAAGCCCGCTTCAACTTAGACGTTCGGGAAAACGCTGAAGTCATCGCCATCGATGCCGCACACAAAACTGTCCAAGTCCAACCAGCAAACGGTTCAGCTTACACCGAATCCTATGACGCCTTGATTTTAGCGCCAGGGGCTCATCCAGTTGTGCCGCCAATTCCAGGTTTGGCAGACGCAGACAATGTGTTCACCTTGCGCAACATTCCGGATATGGATGCGATCGAAGCTTACATCGCCCAACATGATCCGCAAACTGCTGTCGTGATCGGTGCTGGGGCGATCGGTTTGGAAATGACGGAAAGCCTCACCCAGCGCGGCCTCAAAGTACAACTCGTAGACGCGCAAGATCACGTCTTACCTGCCCTGGATGTCGAAATGGCACCAGCGTTGAGTACTGCTTTGCAAAACCATGGCGTTGCCTTACACCTCGGTGCTGGCGTCACTGCCATCGGCCAACATGCCGTGACGTTAAAAAATGGCACTGTGCTGCCTGCTGATATGATTTTAATGAGTGTCGGGGTGAAACCTGAAACTGCCTTAGCGCAAACTGCCGGCATCAAACTCGACGCCCATACCGGCGGCATTGCCGTCGATGACCGCTATCAAACTAGCGTGCCAGACATTTATGCCATTGGCGATGCGATCGCTGTGCAAAATCAGCTCACCCATACCTCTGCGCAGATTTCACTGGCCAGCCCTGCCAACCGTCAAGGCCGCCAAGTCGCAGACATTTTATCTGGCGTGCCAGCGAAAAATCAAGGTGGTATCGGCACAGCGATCGTCCGCGTGTTTGATCAAGTGGCCGCCACTACTGGGCTCAATGAAAGCCAAGCACAAGCGGCTGGTCTGAACCTCAAAGTGGTGCACACCATCGGCAAGGACCACGCGGCGTACTATCCTGATGCAGTCGGCATGAACTTGAAACTCCTTTTTGACGGGGAAACTGGTGCATTGTATGGCGCACAAGCAGTCGGGCCGCGCGGCGTGGACAAGCGCATCGACGTGTTGGCCACTGCCATCAAAGCAAAGCTGTCCGTGTTTGACTTACAAGAGCTCGAACTCAGCTACGCGCCACCGTTCGGCGTTGCCAAAGATCCGGTGAATATGTTAGGCTATGTGGCAAGCAACGTGGTGTTAGGCCTGTCGCACCCGATTCAATGGTCGCAACTAGCTGATGCAATGCACGATGGTAAAACGTTACTCGATGTGCGCGACGTCGACGAATTTGCTGGTGGGCATTTTAAAGGCGCCATCAACATTCCGCTGGACGACTTACGCGACCGGCTCGATGAACTCGACCACAACACGCCATACATCGTCAGCTGCCAATCCGGTTTGCGCAGCTACAACGCTGAACGTCTGTTGCGCGGGCATGGCTTCCGCGTGCAAAACCTCGACGGTGCCATCAGCTTAGCCGCACCAGTCGTCCCAAATCTGATCACTCAGGAGTAAATCAATGACGTTACATTATGACAAAGCGATGGCCAACCGCCTCAAGCGCGCCGATGGGCAACTGCAAGGCGTCATGCGCATGATGGCCGAAGAGGCCGAATGTACCGATGTCGTCACGCAATTGACTGCGGTACGCTCAAGTCTCGACAAGTTGATCGGCGTGATCGTCGCAGAAAATTTGAAGGATTGCTTGATCAATGGTGATCCTGAAGTTCAAGATGAAAAAATCGATCAAGCGATCAAATTGATCGTGCGAAAATAAAAACTGGCCACACCCGAAATTTGGGTGTGGCCGTTTTTATTCTCGAGGTGACATTTTCAGCGTTTGCGCATTGATCGCCACAATAATCGTACTCAGCCCCATTAACACGGCCCCGATCGCAGGGCTCAACACCAAACCGATCCCGACAAACAACCCTGTCGCCAAAGGAATTGCAATGATATTGTAACCCGCCCCGAACCATAAATTCTGAATCATCTTGCGATCGGTTTGATGCGCCAAGTTCAAAAAGTTCAAAATGTCCGCGGGTTCACTGCGCGTCAACACCACATCCGCAGAATCTAACGCCACATCCGTTCCTGCGCCGATCGCAATCCCGATATCTGCTTGGGCGAGGCTTGGCGCATCATTGACGCCATCGCCCACCATCGCCACCACTTGATGGGCTTGTTGATACTGCTTGACGATGGCAGCTTTGTCAGCTGGTTTCAGTTCTGCATGGACATGCTCATATGCAATACCAAGTTGTTTGGCCACAGACATGGCCACTTGTTGATTGTCGCCTGTGACCATCACAGGGATGATTTGGCGTTGTTTAAGTCCGTCGATCAACGCCTGAGCATCTGATTTGATTTGATCGCCTTGCGCGATAAACCCGACTGCTTTTTGATCGGCTAATAAAATACTGACGGTGTTGCCTTTGGACGTCCATTTCCGCACCGCATCTTCATCATAACTAATTTGATGATCACGTAAGTAGCGTTCATTGACGATCATCATTTCAGTGTTGTTCACGACCCCAGTGAGGCCAGTACCAGCAACCGTCGTCACCTCACGGGCAACCGGGACGTTAATTTTTTCTTCCCGTGCTGCCTTAAGAATGCCCACAGAAAGCGGATGACTCGAGTTTTGTTCCAGCGCTGCAAATTCTGCCAAAACTTGTTGCGGCGTGCGTTGTTCATCCCATGAATCATAAGCTGCCACGACAAATTCACCCGCAGTTAACGTCCCAGTTTTATCCAACATCACCACATTCAGTTGATCGGCGGCTTCAAGCACTTGGCGCTTGCGCATCAACAATCCATGCTTGGCACCGAGCGACGTTGAGCGCGCAACCACCAATGGAATCGCCAAACCTAACGCGTGTGGGCAGGCGATCACCAACACTGTCACCATACGCGCTAAGGCAAAATTGAAATCTTGTGCCAGCACCCACCACGCGCCAAAGGTAAGCAATGCTGCTCCGACTGCGATATACACCAACCACCCGGCCACTTTATCGGCGATACTTTCGGCATTCGAGCGTTCCTGCTGCGCTTGGCTCACCAACTGCGTCACCTGCGCCAAATAACCGGATTCACCGGTGCCAGTGACTTTGATCTGCACGGTACCGTCGCCATTCAATGATCCGCCGATCACCTGATCAGAAACGGTTTTCTTGATCGCCCGGGCTTCACCGGTGACCAAGCTTTCATTGACCGTCGTTTCACCAGCTACGATCACCCCATCAGCCGGTATTTTTTCGCCAGCCTTCACCAACAGCACTGAATCGATTTCAACTTGAGGTAATGGCACGGTTGCCTGCGTGCCATCTGCCGAAACCACCGTGGCCGAGTTCGGCAATAACGCCGCGATTTGCTTCAAGGCATCCCCGGCGGCCATCACCGCGTTCATTTCGATCCAATGCCCCAAGAGCATGATATCGATCAATGTCGCCAACTCCCAGAAGAAATCCATCACATGGCCATTAGCCGGGACAAAATGATTCATCACAAAAGCATACACACTGTAGAAAAACGCTACCGAGATCCCGATGGCAATCAGCGTCATCATTTCGGGTTTACGCGCTTGCAGTTCAGCTTTGGCCCCTTTGAGAAATGGTGCGCCACCGTAACCATATAAAAATATTCCTAAAATCAACACCAGCCAATCAGAACCGGCAAACGTCAGCTTCGGCAACCAAGCCACTTGTAACATCGGCGACAGCACCAAAATCGGCAGCGACGCGATGAGCGACACCCAGAACTTCTGCTTTAAGTTGCCCATGTGCATCATTTGGCCACCATGTTGCATCATCGTATTTTCAGCCATCTCGTGATGATCTGACATGTTATGCATGACGATCCCCCCTGTTTTGTCGCGCAACATCCTACTTTCTTTATAGCATGTTGCCAGCTCCCCTCACAAGCCATGGCCCTTCACTTGGCTCGTCGGCACAACTGCCATAGCGCTACGCCTAACAAGATGCTTGCCACGAGATATACCCCACGTTGGGCAAAAATTAATTGTGATAGCGACTGGTTCAGCGCATTGGTCACCGTTTTGCCAGCGGCTTGCGACAGGATGCCATAATAAATGCCGCTGGCCACACTCACGCCAAGCATCATCCCCACTTCACGCGCCAGAGAATTCAACGCCCCGATGGCCCCGCGATGTTCAGCGGTCACGCCAGTCATGATCTTAGTGTTCGCAGCAGTCGTAAATAAAGCCGTGCCGATGACAGAAAGCACTGACCACATGATCAACCACCAAGGTTCGCCAATGCCAGACAACGCCACTAAACCTAATTGCGCCACCAACATGATCGCCATGCCAATGCGCAACAGTTTATTTTGCCCCCAGTGATCAACTAATATCCCAGCTAAAGGATTGGCCACTAA
>CAKRHU010000182.1 GCA_934339215.1 uncultured Lacticaseibacillus sp. | reverse complement strand
TTTCAGCACTAGGCTTGACGCCAATTGATTTTTTCTTTAATGCGGCGGATGATCGCCATTTTGTTATCCCAAGCCGCTTGCGATAAGTCGACAGGGTAATCTTGTGGGTTGAGCACCCGGGTATATTCGTCCCACAGCGATTCGACACATTGCATGGCAAACTTGCGAATGTCGACCAACTTCGGCAACTTGTAAACCAAGTCCCCGTGATCAAAAATTGGTTGCAACAATGGGCGTGCGTCAAAGTCGGTGATGGTTTTGTTGATGTAGGTGAAGTTTGGATGGAACATGTATAATTCTTCCAAACTGGCCACATCTTCATAAGCCAGTGCCACATAGTCGCCTTCAGACTTGCCATTGGCATGCCGGGTGATGCGCCAAACTTGCTTTTTGCCTGGCGTGGAGACCTTTTCAGCGTTGGAAGATAACTTGATGGTATCGGCCATTTCGCCGTGATCATCTTCAATGGCGACGAGTTTGTACACCGCGCCTAAAGCCGGATGATCAAAAGCAGTGATCACTTTGGTCCCAACACCCCAAGTATCGATTTTAGCGCCTTGCATCTTCAAGTTTTGGATGGTGTTTTCATCCAAATCATTGGACGCGACGATTTTAGTATCGGTGAAGCCAGCATCATCGAGTTGTTGGCGCACGCGCTTGGAAATATAAGCCATATCCCCAGAATCGATGCGGACGCCTTGGAAATCGATTTTATCACCCATTTCCTTGGCCACGCGAATGGCTGCTGGGACACCAGAGCGCAAGGTGTCATAGGTGTCGACTAAGAAAGTCACATCATGATTGACTTCGGCATAAGCTTTAAAGGCCGTGTAGTCATCTTGATAAGCTTGCACCAAAGCATGCGCATGGGTGCCGGAAATCGGAATCCCAAAGACTTTACCAGCGCGCACATTGGAGGTCGCGTTGAACCCACCGATAAAGGCGGCGCGAGTGCCCCACATGGCCGCGCTAGTTTCTTGCGCACGGCGTGTCCCAAATTCCATCAATGGGTCCGAGCCCACCACTGAGCGAATGCGAGCGGCTTTAGTGGCCACCAAGGTTTGATAGTTGATGATGTTTAGAATCGCCGTTTCGACCAGTTGGCCTTGTGCCAGCGGGCCTTCGACTTGTAAAATCGGTTCGTTATTGAACACCAAATCCCCTTCGACTGCAGAGCGCACCGTGGAAGTGAATTTCAAGTTCGCCAAGTAATCCAAGAATTCTTGCGGATAGTCAGTGACGTCTTTGAGATAAGCGATGTCGGAATCGGAAAAATGGAGGTCTTGTAAATATTGCACCACATGTTCCAAGCCAGCAAACACCGCAAAGCCACTACCGAAAGGCAAGTCGCGGAAATAAACTTCAAATACCGCGTTTTTTTCAGCAATGCCTTGCTTCCAGTAGGTGTACATCATATTCAATTCGTAAAAGTCAGTATGGAGGGCGAGCCCGTCATCTTCGTATGTCATGTTTAGACCTTTCAGATTGTTACGCGTAATACGCGAATTCATTTCGTGTTGCTACTATTCTACCGCGGGTCACAACAGATAGCAAAACCCCGCGTGAAAATTTTCACGCGGGGTCACTTTTTAGCGTTCCAAGACCAATTCGAAGCGGTCAGCCACATATTGCGTGCGGACATATTCAAATGGGCGCCCGTCTTGTAAAAATGAGATCTGCCGCAACCGCAAAATCGCACTGGCGCGTTTGATCTCTAAGTAATCCGCGATGCGTTCGCTGGCGACGGTGGCGCCAACGGTTTGTTGCGCCCCGCCGATCACATAGCCACCTTTTTTCTCTAAGGTGTGATAAAACGAGGTGGTCACTTCGGATTTGGAGAAGTCTTTGATCAAATCAAACGGAATGGTCGCGACTTCAAAACAAATCGGCACGCCATCCCCATAGCGAACGCGTTCCATGCGCAAGACTTGGACATTGTCATCGAGTTTCAACTTTTCAGTTTCTGAAATCGAGGGCTTGGCCACGTGGTAAGAAACGGTTTTGCTTGAAGGCACTTTGCCTTGGGCAACCATCACATCAGAAAAACTGGTGACCCCAGAGACCTTTTCTTGCACTTTGCGGTTGGCGACATAAGTCCCGGCCCCGACGCGCCGTTCCAAAATGCCTTCATCGACTAAAGTTTGGATCGCTTGGCGCAACGTCATCCGCGACACTTGAAAACTCGCTGCCAGTTCGCGTTCGCTAGGAATGCGATCCCCGATCTGCCATTTGCCGGCTTCGATTTGCTCGCGCAGTGCATTATGAATTTGGATATAAACTGGGAATTCCAAAGAAATTCGTCCTTTCGTGATTGGTCTATGTTGTCATCATAACCGGTATAGACCAAAATTGCAAGTGCCTATTGTTCTTCCTGATCTTTAGCGATCGTGGCATCGACACCGGCAACCACTGAAGGCATGAAACCTGCTGCTTCCATCGCCAACAATCCAGCAACTGTCGTGCCACCAGGACTGGAGACTTTATCCACCAAGTCAAATGGCGATTCTGGACTTTGCAACACCATCGCGCCTGAGCCTAACACGGCTTGGGCCGCAATTTTATCGGCTTGCTTTTTGGTCAAGCCATGTTTGACCCCAGCGCGCGCCAACGCATCGATAAACATGTAGACAAAGGCGGGACTAGATCCTGCCAAGGCCACGAAAGTCGAAAAATGCTTTTCCGCTAGTTCAATGGTTTCGCCGAGGGTATCAAACCAAGCGACGACAGTATCTTTGATGTCTGCGGCGGCAGGGTTGGCTGCATATGCGGTCATCCCTTGGTTGATCGCGACGTTTAAGTTCGGTATCACGCGAATCAAGGGATAATCTTTGGTGCCTAAGAAGCCTTCGATTTGAAGCAGTGACACCCCAGACAACAACGACAGCAATGGTGTGGTTTTGGCTTGCAATGCCGGATTGATTTCTTCGATCACGTCTTGTGCCATCACTGGTTTAACGGCTAACACGACCATATCAGCGGATTCGATCACCGCAGTGTTGGAGTCAACCGTTTGCACGCCTGACTTTTGCGCGTATGCTTCATAGTTGGCAGGATGTCCGCCATGGATCACAATGTCTTGAGGCGCAAAGGTTTTGGCCTTCAACAACCCGTCGATAATCCCTTGCGCCATGTTCCCAGCGCCAATGAATCCCAATTTCATGAAAATGCCTCCCGTTTCTACTATTGTATCCAATTTACCGATTACCTGACGTAATGTCAAGATTGGTCTAGTCGAAAAGCGCTATCATGTCGCAGATTTTATGCAATTGGTTATCTCATTGTTCGGTTTTCTGACACTGAGCCGTAACTGAATGCAGTTCCGGCAATAAGTTGTGAATGCCCATATTTTGCACATCCTCATGTTTTTTATCGGTCACCGTTAGCGCTTTGAGTGTATGATTGACCGATTGATCAAGTGAGTTTGCAGAACGTAGCGGCTGAAATCTACGAACGTGGCAGAAATCGAAGTCGAGACAGCTGATTTTTGCTGGCTCAACTTCGATTTCAGGCAAATTCAAAGACGCGGGTTTCGGCTTTGAAGTTAAGGAGGAGATCCTCGGGCGGGCTTTCCCGAGAGCTCCGAGTGGGCCAGCCGCGAGAGTAGATCTCAACCGCGAAGTGGTGCAAACTCACTTATCCTCGTCGTCGAGCGTTTCCAAGCAACGCACCTACGGCTAGCTACCGCTTGGAACCACTCTGACATCGTCGTGTTTTTCAAAGCAACGCCGACACAGCTAGCTACGCTTGAGACTTCAAGGCAAAAGACCGCCTTAAAGTCTCAAGCTAGGTTACCTGGTCGGCTAAGTTCGCTTTGAAAAACACTGGGTACAAAAAAACCGACCCATCATGCAGATGAGTCGGTACAATTGGGGTAGCTGGATTCGAACCAGCGCATGACGGAGTCAAAGTCCGTTGCCTTACCGCTTGGCTATACCCCAATGATATAATGGAGGATCTAGGATTCGAACCTAGGAACCCGAAGGAACGGATTTACAGTCCGTCGCGTTTAGCCTCTTCGCTAATCCTCCGTCAATGAACTACTCGGGACAAAACGCCCAAGTTTCCAAGATTTCTCTTGAAAACATCGTAAACTGCAAGTCACAAGAAATACTTGTAATCTTTACGAGACCATTAGGGTGGTCCGAACTCTAAACGCAACGACCGTGTTTTGCCACATTTATAACCACCTGCAGGTCAACGGTATACGCTCGCGATTTAGGTCAATGTTTACTTAATGACTAGCTTAACCCTAATCAATAGCTAGCCAAGGGAAGTTGTTCCGTTCTCCCTAAATCTACCTTTAAATCTTAACAAACAAGTGTTCTTGTGTCAAGAATCAAATGTGTAAATGGTCTGGCTAATCACTAACCGTTCCCAGGAATTAATTCCTCAGTGTAACTAGTCAACAGCCGACATCAACTTTAATAATATACAAAATTTTCGCCGCCGACGCAACCCTTTTTTGTAAAAAATCTGCCTAAACTTCCAGCCACACCAAGGTTTTGCGCCATTCTTCAAACCAGTCACTGCCGTCCCACTCATT
>CAKRHU010000181.1 GCA_934339215.1 uncultured Lacticaseibacillus sp. | reverse complement strand
GTTTTACCATCCATGGGGAATGAAGTGATCAACTTGGTCAAAGATTCCAGTTTGGTTTATGTTATCGGCTTAGGCGACTTGCTTCGCGCCGGCAACGTGGCCACGGCGCGCGACGTCACCTTAGTCCCACTGGTTTTAGTTGGGGCGATTTACTTGATCATGACTGCTTTGTTGACTTGGGCACAAAAGAAGGTCGAAAAATCCTTCTCTTATTACCGCTAGGAGGCCGCTTATGTTAGAACTGAAAAATATTGCCAAATCATTCAATAACCAAGCTGTACTTGCTGATATCGATTTGACCATTGAGGATCACAAAACCCTAGCGATCGTTGGGCCTTCCGGTGCCGGGAAAACCACGCTGTTGCGGATCATCGCCGGGCTGTCACCAGCAGACTCAGGTGAATTCACTTGGCAAGGCAAAGCCACCACGCCACAACAATTGCGCAAAGATGGCGTCATCGGCGTTGTGTTTCAAGGCTTTGAATTATTCCCGAACATGACGGTGCTTAAAAACATCACCTTGGCACCGACCTTGCAAGGGGTATCGGCTGCCGATGCGGAAAAGCGTGCGCGTGATCTGCTGGAACAACTCGACTTGCCTGATCAAGCGGATGCTTATCCATTTTCCCTATCCGGTGGGCAAAAGCAACGGATCGCCATTGCCCGCGCCTTGGCGTTAAAGCCTGAGATCTTGTTATATGATGAACCCACCAGTGCTTTGGATCCTAACTTGCGCCACAGTGTTGCCAACTTGATCAATGCTTTTAAAGCGCAAGGGATGACCCAAGTGGTGGTCACGCATGATATGGAATTTGCTCAAGAAGTCGCAGATACGACCTTCACGGTGAAAAAGCTAGGCGGTGAGCGTTCATGAAGCGTTGGTTGAAATTTCTTTTCGTCACAGCCGTGGCTGTGATCGCGGTCGGCGCTAGCGGTTGTGCAAGGCGGACTGCCAGCAACTCCTGGCCGCGGATCAAACAAGATAAAAAAGTCGTCATCGGCTTGGATGATTCCTTCGTGCCCATGGGCTTCCGAGAAAAAAATGGGCAGTTGAAAGGCTTTGATATCGACTTGGCCAAAGCAGTATTTAAACTTTATGGCATCAAATGTGATTTCCAACCCATTGAATGGTCGATGAAAGAAACCGAACTGAAAAACCAAACCATCGATTTGATTTGGAATGGGTATTCCGCCACCCCAGAACGGGCGAAGAAAGTTGCTTTTTCTGATGATTACTTGGTCAACCACCAACTGCTGGTCACTAAAACCAAGTACAACGTCAATTCTTATGCTGATATGAAAGGCAAAAGCTTAGGCGTACAAACTGGTTCTAGTGGTGCCGCGGCCTTGGATGCGAATCCCAAAGCCTTAAAGCAATATATCAAAGGTCAAGATCCCGTGTTGTATGATACCTTCACCAATGCGTTCTTGGATCTGAACGCCGGTCGGATTCAAGGGATCTTTATGGATGAAGTGTATGCGCGCTATTACGTGGCGCACCAACCAGACCCATCCAGTT
This sequence comes from uncultured Lacticaseibacillus sp., assembly GCA_934339215.1. Classification (GTDB taxonomy): domain Bacteria; phylum Bacillota; class Bacilli; order Lactobacillales; family Lactobacillaceae; genus Lacticaseibacillus. Next base: position 3,032 of record CAKRHU010000181.1, on the reverse strand, counting down.
ACAAGATCCTCCCGTCCAAAGGTTTTGATTCTGAAGCCTTTGCCGTGGGGATGCGGAAATCTGATACGGAATTGCAATCCAAAATTAATCAAGGCTTCAAAACCTTGGAGAAAAATGGGACCATGGCCAAGCTCAAACAGAAGTGGTTTGGCACTGATGCCAACTAAATATGCTACACTTAAAAGCGTAACCGATGCGGGGACGCTTTTTTGGTGCCAGTGCGATTTCAAGCGAACTTAGTCGATCGGGTAGCCTAGTCTTGCGGATTACGCCTGAGCTTGGCGTGATTCGTGAGACGTAGCTAGCCGTATCGACGTTGCTTGAAATCGCACGACGAAGATGCAAGTCAATGACAAAAGGGGGCGAGGGTATGTGGCTAGTTTGGACCATTGCGATCATTGTGGTGATCAACGCGGCATTGGCAATGATCACCGTGTTTTATCAACCGCGCGATATTGCAGCGACTTGGGCATGGCTTTTGGTGTTATTGCTGTTGCCAGTGATCGGCTTGGCCCTTTATTGGATCTTTGGCCGCAAATTATCCAATCAAAAACTGGCCACCTTGGCCACCCAAAAGCGCTTAGGCATCGATGAAATGGTGGCGGCGCAACAAGAAGCCATTGCGGTTGGGCAAGATTTGATCGGCCAACAAGAACTCGCTGGCGTGCCAGAACTCGTTCGTAGTTTGCTCAAAAGCGACAATGCCTTGGTTACCACGATGAATGATGTCCAACTGATTTTCACGCAAGCAGCTTATTTAAAGGCAATTTTTGCGGATTTGGAAAGTGCGCAAGATCATATCCATTTAGAAGTTTACGCGTTAGCGCCAGATGATATCGGTTTGAAAGTGCGTGATACTTTGGCGCAAAAAGCCCGTACTGGCGTCAAAGTGCGGGTGATGTATGATGCATTTGGATCGCACCGGCTCACTCACAAGTTTTGGCTCCCGGTGATCCAAGCCGGAGGTCAAGTGGAAGCTTTTTTTGCGACTAAACTCGCGCGCGCTAACCCCCGGATCAATTTCCGCAATCATCGCAAGTCCTTGGTGATCGATGGCAAAATTGGGTACTTAGGTGGTTTTGATCTCGGCCGCAGTAAGAAGCGTTGGCAAATCACGCGCGATCTTGATTTGCGGATTCAAGGCCAAGCAGTGGCGGTGATGCAGGCGCGGTTTTTCATGGATTGGAATACGACGGCTAAGATTAAAAAGGTCCATTTTCAAGCCGCATACTTCCCGCAACCAGATGATCATGGTGATGTGACCATGCAAGTGGTATCCAGTGGGCCTGAACAAGCGCATGAAACCTTAAAGCTTGCGTACTTACGGATGTTTGCGCAAGCCAAAACCAGTATTTTGGTGCAATCGCCTTATTTTGTACCAGATGACAGTTTATTAGATGCGTTGATCATTGCGGTCAATGCTGGTATCGATGTGCAAGTGATGATCCCACGCCACTCCAATCAGCCGCTGATGACCGCTGCCAGCCGGTTTTATCTGGATCGGGTGGTCGCCGGTGGGGGCAAAGTCTTCTATTATGAAGGCGGATTTTTACACACCAAAGCGGTGATCATTGACGGGCGAATTTTAGCGACCGGAACGGCGAATATGGACATTCGCAGTTTCAAATTGAACTTTGAACAAGCGGCAGTATTATACGCGCCGAATTTGGCCAAGCAAGTGGTGGCGCAATATCAAATGGATCTGATCAAAGCCACCCCTTATACGATGGCGGCGGTAACCAAGCGTTCGCGGCATTCACGCTTGACCTCTGAATGGGCGCGGTTGTTGGCACCAATTTTGTAAGTTTTGGCCAAGTTATTCGATAAGGCGTCAAACTTGGATATATTCATGACGCATGTTATGATAACGCTTGTAGTTGGAAGAATTGTCCGTCACAAAGGGGAGCCGTTGGCTGAGAGTGGGGAAACCCAGACCCTTCGAACCTGATCGTTAGTACGAGCGTAGGGATTGTGAACGTCGCAAATGCGACCTTCTTTGTGGACGGACACACAAAGGAGGAATTGTGATGCAAACAACTCACAAGCATTTACAAATTGTTTTAGAAGTGGCGATCATCGCTGCATTCGCGATGGCGTTGGAGTATATTCCCCATAAAACTGGGATCTCTGGTGTCGAAATGAGCTATGGCTTGATCCCCATCAGTGTCTTAGCGTTACGCCGCGGCGTCGGACCAGCGATGGCGGCCGGTTTAACTTGGGGTTTGTTGGATATGTTACTGATCGGCATCGGTGAAGGCAGTGTCTTAAATGTGACCCAAGGCTTGATCGAATATCCGATCGCCTTTACAGTCGCAGGCTTAGGTGGTTTATTTTACAAGCCATTCCAAAAAGCTTTAGCGGACAATGCCCATGCCAAAATCTTGGGCTGGACTTGGGCCGCTGTGGTGTTAGGGGTTGTGGCCAAGTATTTGTGCCACTTTTATGCCGGGATCATTTTTTGGGGCAGTTACGCACCAAAAGGGATGCCTGCCTGGATCTACTCACTGGCTGTCAACGGCGGGTCTGCGATCGCCACTGGATTGTTAGGGTTGATCGTGCTGACGGCTTTGGTCACCATGGCCAAGCATTTGTTCTTACCCAAAGCGACTGGCCGGTTAGCGGCAAATTAATATTGAATCAATTCAAGCAAGGTGCAACTGGTGCCTTGCTTTTTTTGTTGCGGTCGGCCGGTTTTAATGCAGTTTTTTCTCTGCCATGATTGGTCTGAGCAATTTTTGACACAATCTGGGGTGAGCGCAAATGCCTGTGGTCAGCGTTGTGCGTCAGTGCGGTCGTAGCCGTGATTTGAAACTGGGACGGACCCTCACCACGTAAAGGCGAGCCAGTTGGAGTCCTAGTTTCGAATCTACCACCACAACGCAAAAAACTCCCGCGTGGTTTTGTGCACCATGCGGGAGTTTGAATTTGGCCAAGTGCGACTTAGCCGAATGCTGCCACTGAGCCGAGGATCGCCCCAAGGATAGTGACGATGAGCATAGCCCAAGCGGCAATATGGGTGATCCACCAGAATT
>CAKRHU010000180.1 GCA_934339215.1 uncultured Lacticaseibacillus sp. | reverse complement strand
TGTGATGGGGAAATCGTCGAAATCCATGATGACCCAGCCCATGCATTTTCTGATGGCCCACAAGCCTTGACGCCAGATCTGTACTTAGAAATGACCAAAAAAGTTAACGCTGTGCGGAAGGCGCTGCAATGAGTACGGTACATGTTGGCCTAGCGGATCATCCTTATGACATTTTGATCGAAGCCGGCAGTGCCCAGCGCTTAGGGGAATTGGTTTCCGGTGTGTGGTCTCGGCGTAAGATCATGGTGGTGTCAGATTCAAATGTCGCCCCGCTTTATCTAAACGAAACCTGTGCTGCGTTGCAAAGCGCAGGCTTCACCACTGCGACGACGGTGATTCAAGCCGGGGAAGCTAGCAAAACCTTGACTGGCGCGCAACAAGTTTACACCGAACTGATCAACGCCGGCTTTTCACGCTCGGATGGGGTATTGGCGTTAGGTGGTGGCGTGGTCGGGGACTTGGCCGGGTTTGTTGCCTCCACCTTTATGCGTGGTTTGGCCTACATTCAAGTGCCGACTAGTTTGTTATCGCAAGTCGATTCCTCAGTTGGTGGCAAAACCGCAGTGGATTTTGGCTCTGGGAAGAATTTGATCGGAACCTTTTACCAACCAGACTTGGTGGTGATCGACCCAGACCATTTACAAACGTTATCGCAGCGGAATTTAGTCGAAGGTTACGGCGAAGTGGTAAAAATGGCCGCGATGTCTGAGCGACCGGAATTTTGGCAATTGATTCAAACCATTAATGCGCCTGAGGACTTGTTGACGCACGCGGCTGAGCTTTCCCAATTTGCTATTTCGGCAAAAGCGGCTTTAGTCGTGGATGATGAACGAGACACTGGCGCGCGCCGGCTGCTCAACTTCGGGCATACGCTTGGTCATGCAGTGGAACTTTTGCGTCCGGATACCTTGCATGGTGAAGCCGTCGCCATGGGGATGATCGCCATCACCGAGTTGTGCGAACAACACGGCTTGACGGAAGCTGGGACGGCTGATGCGATTCGAGATCGCCTGCAAGTCGTCGGGTTGCCAACTGAGTTTCCTGATTACTCGATCGATCAATTGGTCACTCAGATCCGCATGGATAAAAAAGTCAAAAACGATACTGTGGTATTGGTCACGATTCCTAAACTCGGGCAGACACGACTTTATCCGGTGGCGTTGGCTGACTTGCCAGCATTTTTAGCCAAGTGAAAGGATCTGATGTGGTGAAATTTGTCCAAGCTTTACAACAATCACATCCTGCCATTGCCGTGCCGATTTCAGCCAGCGACAGTCAAAGCTTGTTGGAACAAGTCGATTTGATCAGTCAAAATTCGGCGGTGCAAGTCGTCGAATGGCGCGTGGATACTACCAAAGCATTATTAGATGACGTCATCCAGCAAATGGCTGAGCGCTTGCATCAAGCCGATAAGCTCTTGCTAGTAACTATTCGCACACTTGCAGAAGGTGGGGCGTTTCAAGGTGATGCAGTCGCGTATTACGCTGAATATTCGCACTTGTTGAACCTGATCACCCCTGATGCGTTGGATATTGAAGCAAGCTTACCTGAAACGATTCGTGAAAGTTGTCTTCAGTTGGCTCACGACCGCAATATCGCAGTCGTTGCCAGCGCCCATGATTTTAGCCGCACGCCAAGCTTGGCTGATGCCAAAGCACAATTACGTGCCCAAAGTACTTGGGCCGATGTCGTGAAGCTGGCTTGTATGCCACAAACATCTCAAGATACGTTGAACTTGCTGGCTTTATCTGTTTGGGCGCGTGAGTCGTTGCAACAACCTGCCATTGTCATCGGCATGGGGCAACTCGGTCAATTGACCCGAGTAGCTAGCGGGGCGTTTGCGCCAGGTTTGACCTTTGCGACGTTGGGCCAAGCGTCAGCGCCAGGTCAGCTCAGTGTTCATTTGATCCACGAACTTCAGGAGGAATTATTTTGATCGATGGTCATACCAAACTATACGGACTTTTGGCGCATCCCGCGGCGCACTCATTGTCGCCAGCGATGCATAATCTCGCTTTTGATCGCAATCAAATCAATGCGCGCTACTTGGCCTTTGACGTGACGCCAGAAACTTTGCCAACTGCTGTCAAGGCGATTCGTGATTTACATTTAGGTGGGGTCAACTTGTCCATGCCGTTGAAAAAAGCGGTGATTCCACTGCTAGATCATGTTTCCGATTTTGCGCAAAAAGCCCAATCAGTCAACACCATTGTCAATCGCGATGGGGAATTGTATGGGTATTCCACCGATGGCGTCGGCGTGGTGCAAGCTTTACAACAGCATATTGACTTATCGCAGGCCCACGTTTTGTTATTTGGCGCCGGCGGGGCAGCTGAGTCTGCGGCGTTAGCGTTAAGTGACAACGGAGTCGGGCAGTTGACCATTGCCAACCGCCATGTCGAAAAGGCGCAAAACTTAGCGGATCGATTAAGCGCGTTGACGCAAGTGATCAGCTTGGAAGATGAAGCGGATGTTTGTGCTGCGGTGCAGCAAGCGGATGTGTTGATCAATGCCACTAGCTTGGGGATGCAAGCGCAAGGTGAGCTGACGCCTTTGCCTACCAGTGCGCAGTTGCGGGCTGATCAAGTGGTCATGGATATGGTGTATGATCCACTGGTTACAACTTTCCTAAGTCAGGCAAAACAAGCCGGCGTGAAAACTTGCTTGAACGGCTTATCCTTGCTTGTTGCGCAAGGTGCGGCTAGCTTTGAACTATGGACTGAGACGCAAATGCCAGTGGCTGAAGTTGAAAAACATTTAGCTGGCTTGTTATAAAATAAAACCTACGCTGCCGACAGCGTAGGTTTTTGCGTTAATGTGTGAAAATATATTTAACGAACCAAATCACACCGGAGATCCAGACACTGCCAGCCATGCCGATCAACACATAGAGCAACTTGTTGATCTAGCCTGTCAGCTAAGCAAACCCAGGAATTCATTCCTGGGAAGAATTAGCGCTTAGACAGGCCATTTTTGTTCTTTAAATTTTGTGTTTCGAACAAACGTTTGCTATAATGGAGTTATCAAATTCAAGGAGACTTCATTATGGCTGAGCCCTGGGTTAAGCAAAACCGCAGCCGAACTGCGACGTTTGCGTTCACTGAAAAGTTGAAAGTCACGCTCTCATCTGAACAGATTCTCCAACACGTTCATGCCTTAATGGTTCAAGACCAGTTATTTAATTATTCATTGAATTATATGTACAAGACTTACGGTCGCAAGCATATCGACCGCAAGATTCCAGCCGGGCAGGATCGTCATACGCTGATCAATCACATCATCAGTCTATTTCTAAACGAGAAGTATCAGTTGAAGCGCTGGAGCTACAAAGCATTATCCCTATCTTCGCACAATGCGCAATTATTTCTTCAAACCCTGATCATCAACTTCACTGAATATCAAAAGAAGTTACGTGCCAGCTTTAAGTGGTCGGATAAGATCAAGTTTCAATTCAAACAAAACATCATTAAAGATAAACATGGCAAGCATAAGAACCCCCAGCACAACAGCTGGTACAAACGCGGACACTTGCGCTTTAATCTAAAGTCGAAGACCCGCGCTGTCGAGATTCAAAAGAATACGCCGATTCAAATTCTTTCAGCCCATGTCATCAAAGTGCCAAACTTTGGTATCTTGCATTTGCATCAGCGGGCAAGTGAATATGATTTCTCTGATGTTAAAGTCATCAAACTCAAGCGCAAAGATGATGGCACCTACCAGTTTCAAATCGTCCATGTGCGAGCAAAAGTTGAACCAAATATTCAAGCACAACCAGCCGTTGGCATCGATTGGAACATGACCAATAACGTCGTCTATCACGATTCCAATAGCAAACAGTATCAGCTTCCAGCTACGGTGATTGCCAAAGCGGACTGGTATGAAAAGCAGATCAACAAGCTGAAGCACAAGCGTAGTCTAACGCATGGTAGTACCAAGAAACTCGACAAGAAAATACAGAAATTATCTGCCAAACGCGCACAACTTCTCACTGAAGCCTATCGTGACCTTGCCATTGAAATTGTGGAACCCGTTGAAGTCTTGGTCATGGAGAAAATCGGCGCCAAGGATATGCGCAAATCCACTGGTAAAGCCAAGAATCGTAAGCTTGCCTTGTTAAAACCATATGAGGTTAAGAAGGTGATTCAAAATCGTGCTTTTAAACAAGGTGTCACAGTAGTAGAAGTCGATGCCTACAAGACTAGCCAAGTTGAATATGGCACCGACAGCATCGACAAACATCCGTTGTCTCAACGTGAGTGGATCAGTCCAGTTACAGGAAAAGTTGTCAATCGTGACCACAACGCTGCCCAAAACATTCTCGATTGGGGATTGCATCCAAGCCACCACATCAAAGTTAAGATGTTTCCCAAAGTCACTGCCGCCATGGTCAGTACAATTATTTAAGCAGAATCCTTAATCAATTTAATTTTCAATTTAATTTAGGGAGAACGGAACAACTTCCTCCGATCAGTACAAAAACTAGGGATAATCCGGTCGCAAAGTAAACGAAGACCTAAAAGCGAGCGTATACCGTTGACCTGCATTTGGTGACATTTGTGGCAAAACACG
>CAKRHU010000179.1 GCA_934339215.1 uncultured Lacticaseibacillus sp. | reverse complement strand
AGGCGGGCTGGTCATCAGCCGTGGGGCTCTTAGCGGTTTACCGCTTAGAGCCCAGCGAGAAGGAGATCCACTCGCGGCGACGCGAAGCTAGTTGCGAGTTATCCGATTCGCGACATTGCGTTCCATGACCAGCCCGCCGGAGCACTTTTTGTCGGAACCCATAGATTTTCGGGCCGTTAGGCGATTGGTATAGCTAGCTGGAAGATTCAAAACCCACTTACGATGCCGGACAGCGATGCGATAAATAATAGCCGGTTTTAACTGTGGAAAAGTATAAAATCAAATCAGGCGCGTTGGCATTTTGAATGTCAGCGGGCTTTTTATTTGCCATCGGTGATTTGAAGACAACAAAAAAGCGCACCGCCGAAACGGTACGCGCATTTTAATTTAGTTAGCAGTGCTGGAAGTCGTGCTTGAACTAGAGTTGCTCAAGTATACGGAAAGCACGTTCTTCAAATCAGAATCCTTGATGGAGACGTTAGCCTTCTTCAAGACTTTCTTGATGATGCCAGTCATCACCGTCGTGTCAGATTCCCACTTGGTGTAAAGTTGTTTTTTGAGTTCAGCTTTATGTTGGGCCTTGGTACCTTTAGCAGGGACCTTGATGGCACGGATGATGTGGTAACCATAGCTGGTTTTCACCGGTGTTTGGGTGAAGTCGCCGGCTTTGGTCAGCTTGAAGGCAGCGGCCTTGAAAGTGGAATCCAAGCTAGTGTCCGTGTTGTCAAAAGCACTTAACTTACCAGCATCAGAAGCAGTGGCAGTATCCGTGGAGTTGGCTTTGGCCAATTTGGCAAAGTTCTTTTCGGAGTTGTCCTTCTTCAAGTCTGCGATCAATTCTTCAGCCTTGGACTTCTTGGCAACCAAGATGTGTTGCACGGTGATCTTTGGTTGATACTTCTTCCATTGGGCGTCAATTTGCTTGTTGGTAGGCTTCTTTAAGTCTTTCAACGCAACTGAAGACAACAGGGAAGTCTTGATTTGTTCCTTGAAGGTCTTAGTGGTCAAGCCGCTTTGTTGTAAAGCTGAAGAGAAGCTTGAGCCGTATTGCGACTTAACCTTGTTATATTGGGCGGTGACTTTCTTGTCAGAAACCTTCTTGCCGTATTGTTGTTCCAACGCCTTTAAGACGATCATGCTACGCAAGGTGGATTGACCACTGGTGGTGGACTTCATTTCTTGATAGTATTCGTCTTTGGTGATCTTGGCGCCTTTCATGTTGGCAACCGTACTTGAACCGCACCCAGCTAAGGTTGCAGCCAGCACAACGCCGGCAATGCCGAGGATCCATTTCTTCATTGTGTACACACATCCTAATTTAAGTATTTGGTACATTCGCACGTGTTCTAATATACCACAGTCCAAAAGTCTTTGCCCAATGTTCACGAAATCGTCAAACTTTTTCCGCAAATTGCTTGTATATCAAGGGGTCAACGTGGGTGATGACATAAAAAACGCCTCGCGATTAGGCGAGACGTTAGGAAAATTTTACTTAGTTGCTGGTGGAAGTGGTCGTGGAAGAACTGGAGCTCAGGTAGACCGAAAGCACGTTCTTCAAGTCGTCATCTTTAATGGAGACATTGGCCTTTTTCAAGACTTGCTTGATCACGTTGGTCATCACGGTGGTGTTAGATTCCCAAGTGGTGTAAAGTTGCTTCTTCAATTCAGCCGTGTGATCAGATTCTTTGCCTTTAGCGGGAATGTTAATCGCGCGGATGATTTCATAACCGCTGGAAGTCTTCACAGCAGTGGTCGTGTATTGGCCAGCTTTGGTCAACTTAAAGGCTGCCTTTTTGAAAGTGGAATCTAAGCTGGTATCGGTGTTATCAAAGGCTGACAACTTTCCGGCAGTTGAGCTGGTGGCAGTATCGGTGGAATACTTCTTAGCCAGCTTCTTGAAGTTTGCGGCACTGGAGTCTTTCTTTAATTCTGCTAAGACTGTGGTGGCAGTGGCTTTCTTAGCGACCAGGATATGTTGAACCGTGATTTTTGGTTCATATTTCTTCCATTGGGCATCGATTTGCTTTTGGGTCGGCTTCTTTAAGTCTTTCAAGGCGACTTCAGAAAGCAAAGAGGTTTCGATTTGTTCCTTGAACGTCTTGGTGGTCAAACCGTTTTGCTCCAAAGCAGAAGAGAAACTTGAACCGTATTCTTTTTTGACTTTGTTATATTGGGCGGTGACTTTCTTTGAGGATACTTTGTCGCCATATTGTTGTTGCAAGGCTTTGAGCACGATCATACTGCGCAAGGTGGATTGACCACTGGTGGTGGATTTCAATTCTTCGTAGTATTCCGATTGGGTGATCTTAGCCCCTTTCATGTTGGCGACGGTGCTTGATCCACACCCTGCCAACGTGACGGCTAGGGCGACACTGGCGATCCCAAGAATCCATTTTTTCATGATGACACATCCTATTTCGTTTAAATTGATTGCGTGACTAAATATAGCATGACATTGGGCTTAAATCGGCAAGTTCACAAAAGCATCATAAAAGCCTCAAGCTTTCATCGACTGAGGCCATAAATCTTCGCAAAAAAAGAAAGCCATGTCAGATTTGACCATGATTCAAGATAACAATGCCCCTCATGACTTTGTGAAATTTACGCTACAATAAGATTCGTAAGCGTTTACAAACAATAAAAGCAAAGGGCGCGATATGATGAAGTCGCCATATATCGAATCTTATATCCAATTTCCGACTGGCCGATTGACCTTGTTAGAAGTGCAACAAATTTTTAGCACGATTCCATTTGAAGTGGACTTGATCGACCATACCGATCATTTCAGCTGGTTTTCGAATCAACCCAACCGCGAACACGTGCGCTCAACCAAAGCCTTAGGTGAGCATGTTCAAACCTGCCATCCGGCGAAAGCTTGGCCAATCGTCAAAAAAATCATCGATTCCTTTAAAGCTGGCACCCGCGATTCTGTCAGTCGGCCTTTGACCATGAATGGGCATCGCGTGTTTATTCAATACTTTGCATTGCGGGACCTGGATGGCGAATACTTAGGCACCATCGAATTTACTGGCAGTGCTGAACCAATTTTACAAGCCTTCGAAGCTGGTGGCTGGTCAGATTCAAGCACTGGGGCGTCACAAGCCGATGGGAAAACTGGCTTACCAGATGCCACCAGTGGGGCGTCTGAAGAAGCTTCGGCGCCAGCAGTCAGTGATGCCAGCACCGCTGCCAGTGAGCACCCGAATGTCGGGGTAGCCAGTGATGCTGGCGATCAGGCTGCAGATGCGGATTCTGGGGCGTCACAGTCTGACGAAACTGGTCCGTTTCCTGATTCAGGACAGGCAGTTGACGGCATGACAGGGGCATCGGAATACTAATGGAGGCGCAGAATATGGCACAAGTTGATTTTGGCAACGTCACCAACATTGACGTTTTGAATTTAAAAAGTTTAGAAAAACGCGCCGAAGCAGTGATCGGTCGCGGCGAATTCGGTTATATTTCGGAAGGTTCCGATGACGGCTACACCAAGTGGCGCAACACCAACGCCTTTAAAGATGTCCACATGTTACCGCGTGTGCTACAAAACGTGGAAAATCCCGATCAAAGCACCACGTTTTTAGGGGAACACTTAGCTTCGCCTTTGATGACGGCACCGATCGCCGGCAACAGCTTGGCACATACCAGTGGGGAAATCGGTTTAGCCAAAGGGGCCAAAGAAGCGGGCATCATGATGTCACAAAGTACCTTCGCCAGCAAAACCATCGCTGAAACTGCGGCAGTTTCTGACGGCGCACCTTATATGTTCCAACTTTATATGCCGAAAGATTGGGGTTACTGCACTTATTTGCTCGATGAAGCGAAACATGCTGGTGCTCGGGCGATTATTTTGACTGCCGATTCAACGCTCGGCGGCTATCGCGAACTGGATGTGATGAATCATTATCATCTCAAAGGCAAAATTGCCAACTTAGCCGGCTACAATACAGGGGAATCCGGCGCTGGTGCTGGGAGCTTGTTTAAAGAATCGATGCAAAAGCTCAACTTAGGCACGATCGAAAAACTGGCGGATTATTCTGGCTTGCCGATCATTGTCAAAGGGATTCAAGATGCGCGCGATGCGGACTTGGCCATCCAACATGGCGCCAGCGGGATCTATGTGTCCAATCACGGCGGCCGTCAGCTCGATGGGGAGCCTGGCAGTATCGAATGCTTACCGGCGATCGCCAAAGTGGTCGATCATCGCGTGCCGATCATTTTTGATGGGGGCGTGCAACGCGGTACGCATGTGCTCAAAGCCTTGGCATTAGGGGCTGATCTGATCGGCGTTGGTCGGCCATTCTCCTATGGCTTAGCTTTAGGTGGTTGGGAAGGCGTCAAAGCCGTCGCTGATCACTTGAAGATGGAAATCTACATCGCGATGCAGTTGACCGGTTGTCAAACCATTGAAGACGTCAAGAAAATGCATGTTTCCACCGATTTTCAAATTTAGGTTTTTAAAGCTCAGTCGCTTGGCTGAGTTTTTTTGCGCAAAAAAAGCTGGAACTCGTGAAAGTTTCAGCTTCTGTTAAATTATCCTCATTTCAGCCTAAACCCGTTGGTGATTTTCACC
>CAKRHU010000178.1 GCA_934339215.1 uncultured Lacticaseibacillus sp. | reverse complement strand
TGGCCAGCTGGAGTCCCAATTTCAAATCACTGAAACGGAGATAGACCACTGACACCTGATGGCGGGCATGAAACACTGTCAATGTCGAACAGCGATATGCTTGTACTCATTATTAACCGTGGTTTAGCAACAGCAAAAAATCAGCCGGAACAAGTTGTCCGACTGATTTGGTAAATTAACGATTCAAGCGTTTGAACGCTGGTGCCAAAGCGAGATACAAAATTGGCACCACGATAGCAGTGGATACTGCATTGATGCCAGCTGAGGTCAAGCTCATGAAGCTGGCGATAATGGCGACATGGAAACTGGTCCCGACCATCATCGCTTCAACGATCGACACCAAATAACTGGTGATGATCTTGGTGATCCCAGCCGTTACACTGATGGTGATCAAGGCTTTGGCATCGAGCTTGCGCGTCGAGCCTTTGAAGGCTTTAAACAAACTCGACACGACGATTGCCATCACCAAACATTCCAAAACCGTCAGCCAACTGGTGGCGGCATACCCGTTCAACACGTCAAAGCCGCCGAGTCCGATTGCCGAAGCGACAAAACCGTATGTCCCACCTAAAAATAAAATGGCTAAAACCATCAAGGTATTCCCAAAATGAATAAACGGCCGACCCACAATGGCAGGCAATGGGATCCGCAACATCCAGATCCCGATATAAATAATGGCAGCAAATAATCCGGTAAAAATCAATTTGCGTAAATTAGTGGTACGCTTCATCTACAGTTTCCCCCTAAATTAATTCTGATAATGTTTGTAACAACCAGGGCAATTCCGTGGTATAGGTGACGCCAAATTTTGGATCCGCCTTAGTGGCCAGCGTTGAAATGATCACCCGTGATTCAAATTGCATCGCTAACTGACTGGCTTGCACCAAACTTAAGCCACGTAGTAAAGTCCCACAAAGCACTGCTGAAAAAATATCCCCAGTGCCAAAATAATGCCCTGACAAACGCTGCGTTTGCCATAAATGGGAATGCTGACCATCAACCACCACCACGCCAACGCGATTATTGGTCAAATTCACCCCAGTCAACACAACCTGAACCGCAAACCGTTGCGCCAAACGCTCAGCTAACTGGCTAGCAACTTGTGGCGTTAAGGCGTCAGCGTTTGGCGATTCCCCTAATAATAACTGCGCTTCAGTGGGATTAGGCGTGATCACATTGGCCTGCGTGATCAACGCTTGCATCGCGTCGACGTAGTTTTGATCAAAGCCGCGATACAACTGCCCGTTATCCCCCATCACCGGATCGATCACCACCAACGGCACTGATTTGAACTTGGGCAACCACGTCTGCCAAATTTTCAGCGCTTTGGGTCCTAAATATCCGAGCAAAATGGCTTGTGGGTCGAGGTCAAGGGTTTGCCAATGCGCCAAAATTTCAGGCATTTGCGCGGATAAATCAAAATAAGTATTGTTGGCAAAGCCAGTATGGGCGGATAATAAAGCCGTGGGTAACGCCAGTGGATCATGGCCAAGGGCTGCGATCAAAGGCAAGGCCACACTCATTGACACTTGACCGACCCCTGATAGATCTTGGCTAATGATGACTTTTGCTTGCATGAGGGCCTCCTTTGTCAGTACACCGTTTCATTTTAACTGAATTCTCATTTCAATACTAGCATTTTCAGAAAAAGGAGTCACCATGGCGACAGAATTTTCCATCGGGCAAATGGCCAAGCTTTTTGCCACCAGCGTCAAAACCTTGCGCTATTATGCCGACACTGACTTGCTACCGCCAGCGCGCATCGATTCGCACACCGGCTATCGTTATTACACCATTGCACAATTCGAGCGCTTAAATTCGATCTTCTATTTGAAAAAGCTCGGCTTATCCCTTGCTGAAATCAAAAGCCATTTGGCCGCACCTGACCGAGAAAGTTTGATTGGACAACTGCAACAGCAACAAACGTCGATCACCCAACAAATTGCGGCCTTGCAACGCGTTCAACACCACTTACAACAGCGCATCGACGCCTTATCGACCATCACCGAATTTGATCGACCTTATTTGGAAACCATTCCCGCTCGTGCGTGTCTGCGTTTAAGCGTACCGATCACCTCAAATCAAGACTTAGAGCTCGCCTTGCGCCAATTTGACCCACAAGCACTAGCGGACGCCACGCTTTTTTCGGGTGGGGTCGGTGTGATCCGATCCCTCGCTTCGATCGTAGCCCAAGACTTTGAAACGATTTCTGCGATTTTTGTGTTAACCGATGAAACTGTAGCTGACAGCTTGCCTGGTGGTTCGTTTGCGACGCTTAACTTCAACGGCGATCACGATCATGCAGCGCCAGCCTACAAACAATTACTAGCGTTTGTCAAAGCCCATCACTTGCAGATCACAGGCGACGCCATCGAGCGCACCTTGATCGATCAAGATGTCTCAGCCGATCCTGATGATTACTGTACGCAAATTCAGATCCCAGTGTTGACTCTCCAGTAAGTGACGAGTTTATGATAAATAAAACAGTTTTTTGGAGGATTTATGTTAGGCACACTTTTTAATACGGCAATGATCATGTTAGGCTCAACGCTTGGCGCATTAGGCAAGCGGGGTATCAAAAAAGCCACCCACCAAATGTTGATGGAAGCTTTGGGGGTGTGCGTCATCGCCATTGGCTTGAATACCACCTTGAGTCACATGCCTGATTCCAAATATCCGGTTTTATTTATCGCCAGTCTCGCTATTGGGGCCTTGATCGGTAGCAAATTGGATCTGGATGGCCGCTTTAACCGCATGCTGGCCAAACATGAAGGACAACAAGGCCTCGCGCAAGGCTTAGCGACTGGCATCTTGCTGTATTGCATCGGGACGTTGTCAATTGTCGGCCCGATCACGGCTGCATTAAAAGGCGATATCACCATGTTGTTGACCAACGGGATGCTCGACGCGGTGACGTCCACAATTCTAGCGGCAAGCTTTGGGTTTGGTATGATCATCGCCGCTCCCGTCTTGTTTTGTTGGCAAGGGGCAATTTATCTGATCGCCAAGTTGTTAGCTGGCGCGATTTCTAGTGCCATGATCACAGAACTTTCGATCGTCGGCGGGGTATTGATCTTAGCTTCTGGCATCAGCATTCTGGGCTTAAAGCCGATCAAGACATTGAATTTATTGCCCGCTTTAGTCGTCCCGATCGTGGTCGTCGCGGTGATCCAAATGTTTAGCTAACGCGTGGATCTGGTCAAAAACTTGTGCTTCTTGTCGGCGGTCAGCAGTATGAATCGTACTATTAGGGCGTGTGACTTTGACATAACGCACGTTGGGCTCAAATGCATAGCGTCCAGGATTATTGGCGACGAAATTTGCGGTGAACCAATAATCTTCAGCAATATGCAAACTTTCATCAAAGCGTAAATTGCCAATGGCTTCACGCCTGAAGGCTTTATTCCACACATAACCGCCGATGGCACTGCCATGTTGCGTCACTTGGCCAAACATCTGCTGTTGATCAAAATACACCCAGCCTGGCAAGTGATGCTGATTCACACCCCACCAGCGATACCCGACGGCAGTGGCCACAATGTCGGACTGAGAAAATCCGGTTTGCAAGGTTTGGACAAAATCTGGGGCTAAGCGATCATCACCATCGACAAATGCGATGATCTCCCCAGTCGCATGCTTCAGTCCAACATTACGAGCCACTGAGATCCCACCATGGGCAATGTCCAACGCATGCCAATTGGCGATCCCGCGAACGAATTGTTCAGCACGAGCAAAAGTACTATCTGTTGAGCCATCTGAAATCAGCCATAATTCAAAATTCTCCGTTTGATTCGCCAAAGTATCCAACATCGGTTGCAAATATTCCCCTAAGTTAAACATCGGTACAATAACAGAAAAGCGCACCATGACCGCCTCCTTTTAGGCATATCATGGGCGCTTCTTTGCACCTCGTCAAATTTTAGCATTAAAAAATCGCTAATAATGCGATCACGGCGATGACAACGACCGCAATAAAGCCGCCATCTCGCTTAACACCGGCGTTTGTCCAATACTCATCGGCGACGCGATCCAGGCCACGAGCTTCATCAAAATGGCGGTCATCCCGCGAATTCATCATCATAATCCCCAACTCCTTTAATCTTTTACTCATTTTGTTATACCTCATTTTGCCCAAAGAAAAAAGCCCTATCGCTAGGACTTTGAACAATTAGTTGAGCGACAAGACTTTGGTTTTGATTTGATCACGCACTGAACGGAACACCTCAAGATCATTCGATGGTGCTGGATCTGGCAGCGGCCAATATAATTTAGTCACACTCGGCGGCGTCACTGGACACCGATCATGGGCATCGCCGCACAAGGTCACCACCAAATCACATTGCTTGAGAAATGCCGGATCGATCAACTTCGAGGTTTGGCGAGAAATATCGACGCCGACTTCCGCCATCACTTCTACGGCTTTAGGATTGAGGCCGTGAGTTTCGATGCCGGCGCTTTGAATCTTCCAGTCACTGGGCAAAAGTTGTTTGGCAAAACCTTCAGCCATTTGACTGCGACAAGCATTGCCGGTACATAAGAAATAGATTTTTTTCAAAGCGACACCTCCATCACGT
>CAKRHU010000177.1 GCA_934339215.1 uncultured Lacticaseibacillus sp. | reverse complement strand
GCGAGCTTGGCTCGTTGCCTGAACAATTGAGCGGGCAATACTTGTTATTAGACGGCATTCAAGATCCTGGTAATGTCGGGACCTTGGTCCGGACTGCTGATGCCGCTGGGATCCATCAAGTCGTCTTCGGCAACGGGACGGCGGATCCCTTTAATCCCAAAGTCTTGCGCGCCATGCAAGGCAGCCAGTTCCATGTCAACATCACCCAAGCGCCATTGAACGGGGTGATCAAGGATCTGCAAACTGCTGGCATGCCAGTTTTCGGGACGGAATTGAATGTCAATGCCAAGTCTTATCGCGACGTCGAACCACGCGACAATTTTGCCTTGATCGTCGGTAATGAAGGCAATGGCATGGACAAGGCGTTGCTTGAAGAAACGGATACGAACTTGTACATCCCGATCAAAGGTTCAGCCGAATCGTTGAATGTCGCGATCGCAGCGGCTGTGGTGATGTTCCACTTAACTGCTTAAGAATATGTAAACTAGCTACCAAATTAAAATAGACCTGTTATAATGAAGGCGTGTTGAACAATTACCGCATAGAAGGGGCTTTTGAATGAGCACTAAGCTTGATTGGACTCAAGACGCGGAATATCGCAGCTATGTTGACGACTTGCTGGCACAACCTGCCGTGCAAAAACTCGCCAACTACACGCAGCACCATTATTCTGATCGTCTGACTCATTGTATCAGCGTTTCTTACCAAAGCTATTTGCTGGGCAAGAAGTGGCATTTGAATGTTCGCGCACTCGCTCGAGCAGGTCTGTTGCATGACTTGTTTTATTATGACTGGCGGGTGACTAAGTTCGATTTAGGCACCCACGCCTACATCCACCCGCGCATCGCTTTGCGCAACGCGGAGAAGTTGACGGATCTAACGCCGATGGAAAAAGACATCATCATCAAGCATATGTGGGGGGCGACCTTGGCATTGCCGAAGTATAAAGAAAGCTTCGTGGTGTCGTTAGTGGATGATTATGCGGCGATGGACGAAGTTGTGGTCCCAATGTTGCATAAAATGCGCCACCCGTTAGCACACCGCCTGAATAAGGCCTAAAACAAGTCAATCGTCTGAGGTCTAGTCACTTGTGGCTGGGCCTTTTTAATTTGCTATCATTAAATTAGCCGAATAAGTTGCATTTTTCTGTGGTTGCGTTATAGTGATACTATACAAAGGTAAGTGTGTAAAACACTATTTTATGAGGTGACCATGATGGAAACAACAGTAGCAACTAGCAATTGTACCAATACCCGTAAACACTCGCTTTGCCCGAAGTTTACTGAAAGCTTCAAGATCTTAGGCAAAAAGTGGAACGGCTTGATCTTGGAAGTCTTATTGAACAATGGCGCATCTCGCTTCAAGGACATCGCCCAAACCATCATCAAATGCTCCGATCGCGTCTTAGTTGAACGTTTGAAGGAATTGGAACAAGAAGGTTTGATCAACCGCGTGACTCACGAGAACTCTTCTTTGATCGAATACGTCCTCACTGATAAAGGTGAAGCCTTAGCCCCAGTTTTACAAGCGGCCCATGCTTGGGGTGACGACTGGATCTCTGACGAAGAATGCGAAGACTAAAGTAATCAATGGCTCGGACATGGTGTCTGGGCTTTTTATGAGGGCTTCGATGGTCCGGTAGTTTGAAGTCGACGGCTAATCCCGACGTATTGTGCAGTTTGTCGATGTATATTGACGTGACACCTAGTGGCTCACAAAGACGGTGAAGTAGGGTGAATGCGTTTGGAAATTGGGACGGAAGCTGGCCGTCGGTGCATAGTAAGAACGCAGTTGGCGATTTATCGCCTACTGCATTCCGCAAGTCGAGATCCACTTTGCATATGAGCGTCGCGAATATGCAAAGTTAGCTCGGCTTCGGACCCTTACTATGCATCGACGAGCCCGCTGGAGTCCCAATTTTCATGCGCCCCCCTTGACGAACGTGAAATTTTTTGCTAGCCTAAACTTAACTTAACAATTTAAATACGTTGAAAGAAACGCAAGCCGGCGGCCCAGTTAGGGAACAGCATTCATTGACTGCAAGATGCTGATGGGATCATGGCTCGTATTCATTTCTGGAGTAGGTGGCCTGCCACCCGGTATTGCCGTTAATGCTAAGAGTTGTGATGTCTTTTTGACATTGAACAAGGGTGGTACCGCGATCGCTTCGTCCCTTTTTGGGGCGGGGCTTTTTTTGTGCCATCAACTATACAAGGAGGATTCCACAATGGATCTCAAGTCTAAGCTGGAAGAACTGTTTGAACAAAATCAAGCCAAGATCAAAAGTTTACATGATCTTGACGAACTGAACCAAACCCGGATCAACTTACTGGGTAAAAAAGGCCCAATCACCGAAGTTTTACGCGGGATGAAAGACCTTGATGCCACTGAACGGCCTAAAGTCGGGGCTTATGCCAACAAAATCAAAGACAACTTACAAGATGCCATTGCTGAACGCAAGGCAGCGCTTGAACAAGCTGTGATCGATCAAAAGCTCAAACAAGAAACGATTGATGTCACCTTGCCAGGAGATGTTGTGAAAGCTGGTACGCCACACATCCTCACCCAAATCATGGATGACATTGAAGAATTCTTCATCGGCCAAGGTTATCAAGTGATCGACGGCCCAGAAGTTGAAGAAGACCATTACAACTTTGAAATGCTCAACATCCCCAAGAACCATCCCGCCCGCGACATGCAAGATACTTTCTACATGGGCAATGACTTGCTGATGCGGTCGCAAACTTCTCCAGTACAAGCCCGCACGCTTGAAGTTCATGACTTCTCCAAAGGCCCGTTGAAAATGATCTCCCCAGGCCGCGTTTATCGTCGTGATACTGACGATGCGACGCACTCTCATCAATTTCATCAAGTCGAAGGCTTAGTGATCGACAAGCATATTACGATGGCCGACTTAAAAGGGACCTTGTTAGCGGTGGCCCAGCATGTCTTTGGTAAGGACCGCACGATCCGCTTGCGGCCAAGTTACTTCCCATTCACCGAACCTAGTGTTGAAGTTGATGTGTCTTGCTTCCGTTGCGGCGGCCGTGGTTGTGCGATTTGCAAATACTCTGGCTGGATCGAAGTATTAGGCGCTGGGATGGTACATCCTAACGTTTTGACCAATGCTGGGGTGGATCCTAAAGTTTACGGTGGGTTTGCCTTTGGCTTAGGCCCAGATCGTTTTGCCATGCTCAAGTACGGTATCGACGACATTCGCAGCTTCTATCAAGGGGACCAACGTTTCTTGTCCCAATTCCAACAGGAGGGTTAAATCGTGGACGTTTCTTATCAATGGTTAAAAGAATTAGTCGATGTGCCAGTTGACGCTGACACCTTAGGCGAAAAAGTGTCCCGCACTGGGATCGAAGTCGACAGTGTGACCCATTTAGGCGCTGGCCTGAAAAAAATCGTGATCGGTAAAGTGATGGACTTGGTCGATCATCCAGATTCTGATCACTTACACATCGCCCAAGTGGATACTGGCGATGACGAACTTCGCCAAATCGTGTGCGGCGCGCCTAACATTGAAAAAGGCCAAACGGTCATCGTCGCTTTGCCCGGGGCGCGCATCGCGGACAACCAAAAAATCAAGCGCGGTAAAATGCGCGGGGTCGTTTCTGACGGCATGATCTGTGCCTTACAAGAACTCGGCTTTTCTGATGCGATCGCACCAAAAGCTTATAGCGACGGCATTTATGTCTTCAACGAAGATTTAAAGCCAGGTAGCGATGCCTTGGTCGCATTAGGTTGGGACGATAGCATTTTAGACTTTGAAATCACGCCAAACCGGGCCGATGCGTTAGGCATGCGCGGTGTGGCTTGGGAAGTCGGCGCTACTTATAACGAAACACCACACTTCAATGATCAACCTGTCATCGAAGGCGACAAGCCAGTTGAAGATTACTTGACGGCTAAAGTTGAAGATGTGAAAGATGCGCCAAGTTATCAAATGCGCGTGGTTGATGGCGTCAAGATTCAAGATTCCCCATTATGGTTGCAACGTCGCTTATGGAACGCTGGCGTGCGTCCGATCAACAACATCGTCGACGTCACCAACTTGATCATGTTAGGCTACGGCCAACCCTTACATGCCTTTGACTACAACAAGTTGGAAAACCACGAGATCTTAGTGCGTCGCGCTCATGACAAAGAAGCCTTGACCACGTTAGATGGCAATGATCATGAACTCGATTCAGAAGATATTGTAATCACCGACGGCCTAAAGCCAATCGCCTTAGCTGGGGTGATGGGTGGTTTGAATTCTGAAATCACGGATGAAACCACCACAGTTGTGATCGAATCTGCTTGCTTTGCACCGACCAACATTCGCAAAACTGCCTTGAAGTATAACTTACGCTCCCAAGCGTCTTCACGTTTTGAAAAAGGCATCAACGTTGCCGACATCAACAATGCGTTAGACGAAGCCGCGCGTTTGATGGCAGAACTTGGCAATGGGACTGTGGCTAAAGGTCACCTTTCAGCAAGTGCCATTGAACCCAAAGATACGATCGTCAAGATCACGTTAGATCGTATCAACCATGTCTTAGGCACGGACTTCGACGAAGCCTTAGTG
>CAKRHU010000176.1 GCA_934339215.1 uncultured Lacticaseibacillus sp. | reverse complement strand
CCCCCCACACAGCAAAAATGATACCCGTCACGATGAATGCAGCATAAAACCATCGACGATATAACTTTGTTTTGTCCATGTTATAATTTGGATATGGCAAAGAATCGGAGCGGTATCTCCGATTCTTGTCAGCTTAGAAGTAGCGTTTAATGAGGAACTTGATGAACTCAATCAGCGTTGTGGCCGGTATGGCCCACGCGCCGATTGCCGCGTAGAGTGTGGTTCGTTCTTTCAGTTCGTCGTTGGACGCTCTTTTTTTATGCTTCGCCATGTCCTTCCTCCTTTCTACGTTTATTATAATATCACGTATACGAGATAGTGTCAACACTTATACGTGATAATTTTTGCACAAAAATAGCCCCACCCACCGAAGTGAGTGAGGCTAATGTTACAGCATGACTTTAACGTGGCCGGCCTGTACCCAGGCACCGCCGCCAACATCCACAAAGGGGTATGCTATTAAGCACGTTAGAAGGGCTTTTTGCCGGCGTTAAGCTTACGCTGCATAGCCTTAACCATCAGAGATGGCTTGGATAGTACACCATCAACTGGTGTTTTTAGAGCACGCTGCATGCCGCGATATGTGTCTGGCCCGCGAAAGCCATCAGCCTTAACACCAACAGCCCGCTGAATGGCTTTAATAACCAGAGAAGGACTGCTAATGACACCGTCCACAGGCGTGTTGTACACCTGCTGAAGACGTTTATTAACTGCTGGCCCCCAAAATCCGTCTACATCAAGCTGTGGCACAGGCGGCGTAGTTGGTGACTGTGCCGCCTCGGATCCCTTTGCAATCGCTCGCCAGCCTGTTGCATCGACGCCAGCTACGCTTCGGTCAATATCTCCACCAGTGTATTGCCACAACGTATATGCCTTCCACGGCGCGATGCTGTAGCCATATCGTTTACAGTAAGCAGACCAATCTGGCACCGACCAACTATGATTATTGGTTGGATATCCCGCTATCCACAAACCACAATCCTTGGCACATGATGCCACCTGCTTGAGGTCAGAGATGCTGACGTAGATGAGCGGCCACACGCCAGTGAGCTTGTGCACCTCGTCCACGAAGCGGCGTGCCCACGTACTGCTGCCGAACGCTTTGTTTTGGTAACTCTCCCAGTCCAGCACCAGTACGGCCTCACCCACGTAATTCTTGATGTTACGGATAAAGTAGTTCGCCTCGGCTACGGGGTCTGTAGTAGCGGCGTAGTGATAGAGGCCCAGCAAACGGCCTGCGCGCTTAGCGTTAGCATATTGTGCGTTGCAACGCGGGTTAACGTACCCCGTTCCCTGCGTGGCCTTCACGATAGTAATCTGAGCTTCTGGTGTGGTCTCCAATCCAGAAGCGGATCCAGAATAAACGTCTACAGCTTTAAGCATTCTTGTTGTTCTCCTTCTTCTCAGTCGCTTTCTTTGCTTCCACAACCACATTTTTAGCCTGAGAAAACGTTGTAATTCCTTTGTCAGACTCACGGCTTAGCTTCTGTAGCTTGTCCTTCACAAATGACGGTACCGGAATACCCATGATGCCTAGGTTCTCCAGAATACTCAATGCATATTGGAAAATGTAAAACAGCACAATTAGCGTGCCAAAATTACCAAAACCCAGCGCATCAATCAACGGATAAATTGACAAAACTAGCACCACGATTACCAAATGCTTAACCGCTCCAAAGATTCCAATCGAACTATCCGCTTTGTGTGTGGCTTCTTTACTAAAGGCTTTTGCAAAACCCGTAAACAGGTCAATAATTACCGCGATGAGGAAAGCCTCAATGTATGGATTATCCACCATATTTCGTGCGGACAACAGGAACATGGTGAAGTTATAGTTAGCTGGCATCATGATTCAATCGCCTCGATTCCAGCAATCAATGCATCAGTCTGTACTTGTGTATCGCATAGTAATTTCATAAATTAGTCCTCCCTTTTTAGACGTGATAAACACTGTCGCTACCAATCCAGCCACCGTTGGTGTTGATGCTATCCCAGCCAATGCCAACAAGCACTGCCTTACCATCTAACCGTCCGTGAATATCAAGCGTTCCAGGTGACAACGCTGAAGTGGTTCGGACTGTTGCCGGCGTCCACATTGTCCGGTATGGCTTGGCCCAATCAGGCAGCTCTGTGAGCGTAGTCCCTTTCTTTGTTGTTCCACTGTCAATCAAGAAAGCAATATGAACCAGGCCACCGCCCATTTCCTCAACATGCGATGGTGCAACCGCTGCAGTCGCTGGATACAAGTCTTTCCAACCATTCTGCAGGCTGAGTGTCGCATAGCGTAAATCGCCTGAAAGACCATTTGTCGTGATAAAGTCCACTCCTAAATCCCGGAACGTGTCGCGACTATCTTTGTCGCTCGTGGTCCAAACGTTGACGCTCACACCCTTGCTGTGTGCATACGCAACATTTGCCGCTGTCAGGGTGGCATAGCTGCCAACATCGATTCCTGCGTTCGTGCCTAAAGCCTTAGCTGTTTCAACAGCATCATCACTATATGCATTAGCAAGAAATGACACTGTTAGGTAAGGAATCCGCGACTTCATCTCTTGTAGCGCGGGGAGGCTGAAGCTAATTATTACCATGCGGCGCGCCATATCGTACTGAGCGATTACCGCTGCAAGGTCATCATAATTTTGCGCAGTGTAACTACCCGCCTTAATTTCTAGAAACGGCACACGCCCATTGTCCTTACAAATTGCAAGATACTGATCTACAGTCGGCACTTTCAATTCATCATCAGTACACTGCTTGACGTTAGAGCCTGTATCAATTCGTAATGCTTGAATCTGGGCAAGTGTCATATCCGCAATTTTGCCAGTACCATTTGTTGTGCGATCAACCGAATCATCATGCATCACGACCCAATAGCCATCAGAAGTGATGCTAATATCAGTCTCGACACCATAGTGACGAGTAACGTGTTTAAACGCAGGAATTGAGTTTTCTGGCCACTCAGCATTGTTACCGCGGTGGGCAACGAAATGCATGCCATCCCCCATATTGAAACTAGTGTTAGCTGGCATGTCTTTCATGCCTTGCCAATTTGTGAGTGGAAAAAGATTATCGTCGCCACTTTTTAGTTGAACTGTTTTATCCGTCATATTAAACCTCCTCGAACTGAACAAAACGTTCATCAGATTCTGGTTTTGTGTAAAAATCTGCGTTAGCAAATTGCTTAACAGCTTCGTCAACATCGCCTTGCAGTTTTGTGACAGTAGTTGTCAGTTCCTCAGTTGTGCTGGCGATTTTGTCGTCGATTGTTTTTTCCAATGAGTCAACCATTGAGATGTAATCAGCGGCCGTTGCAGGGCTGAGGTCTGCGGCCTGAGCTACAACAATCGTGAAGCTGACCGTTGCCGCATGGCCGGTCCCGTCTGTCACCTTGAAATAAGCCAAATTTACGCGGCCTGGAACTAACATGATCTGGTTCGCCAGGGCGTATGTGAAACTGCCGCCGGCGTCATCGACATTGGTGAATCCCGCTTTATCAGAAATTACATACTGGTTATCGGCGGTCATGCCCTGGAATGTCAGGTCATCGGTAATGACCACAGACTCGCCTCGATTGACCACACGAACGTTCAGTAATACCGACCCAGTTGTATCGCCCTGCCGCACATATACCGGCTCAGGCGTGATTGGATTGGCAATATCGAGCGTCAAATCAAACGTCTTTATCATTTGCGTTCACTCCTTCCATTTTTTCAATTTCTTCATAACTATCGCCCTGATCCACTAGCCGCTCTTTTTCAAAGCCGCGTCGGTGAATTTTGATTTCCCAGCCAAAGGCGGCACGCGGCTGGTCAGAGTGAACGGTGAAGCTCATATCTTCGCGAGTGGACACCCAGAAGTGAGCATCAGCATACGGTGTGATGAAGACCTGGTAACCCATTTCAGTATTCCCAAGGTCGTACATTAACGGGTCAATGGGCACCCGAACCGTATTGTCATCGCCCGTCTTTGCCTCACCAATGTCACCAACATAGTTCTCAGCCGTTTCATAAGCTGGTGTGGCTCGGGCACCGTCACGCGTTATCTGGACGGCATTCTTGGAGCCGTTGTATACGTTGAAATTGCCAGAAACGTTCACGTGATCGCCAAATACAGACAGCTGATTACCAGAGCCACCATTCCCACTAATATTTATCAGTGAAGGATGCGTAATCCACATAGCTCCACTCTGATTACTAGTGATGGTGCCACTCGCAATCAGCCCGCTTTTGAACGCAGCCGTGCCTTTAAAAGTATGGGTTCCAAAATAGTTAGCCTTAGGACTTGAGATGGTTGAATCAGCGGGAATCTGGATGACCGCTACACTGGACCCGTCCGATGCGCCCTGATTGAGACTAGTAATATAGCCAGGCCGGTTTGTGATAGTGATACTGTTAGGTTTACCGGTCGTCCCATCAAAAGTAGTTCCAAGTGATCCCATTATCGACGCGCCATTCCAGAAACTCATACTGCCGCCACTAAGTTGAATGGTGAAATTTTTACCCGAGGTCTGGAAACTAACCCCCTGAATTAAGTTGCCGTAGAGTCGGTCAGCGACGACACCATTGGCTGTGATGGCAGTCTTGAAT
>CAKRHU010000175.1 GCA_934339215.1 uncultured Lacticaseibacillus sp. | reverse complement strand
TGCCTTCGTCGCCAAAGCCCATCATTTCTTCTGGCTTGATACGAATGGCGTCACCTAAGGCTTTCAGCGCATTGCCTTTGTCCACGCCTGCAGGCATCACTTCTAAGAAATTCTTGCCGGCACGGATCACACTGAAGGCAACGCCGAAAGTTTCGCGCACGAGCGGTTCTGCTACATCAAGTTTGGCTTGATCGCCGACATACAACCCTTTGGTGATGGCAAAGTCTTTGGGCAGCTCGTCTGGTTGGCGCACCGATAAACCCGCAGAGTTTTCCATCGCTTGTACCACGGTCACAAAATCCACATCCTGATCGGCCGTGTAAATGCGACTTTCGGCATCTAACACGTTAAATGGTAAGTGATTGGCCTGACCAAAAGCGGTCAACCAGCGATAGCCTGCGTTATCGATCAATTTTTTGGCGATAATGGCGCCAGTGGTGGATTGAATGATCGCGCCGTTATACGTCACCACGTATTGATCTGGGCCATCGATGCCAAGTTCATCTAACCAGAGCTTGACGCCTGCCAGTGGGCGGCCAGTGCACAACACGACTTTGATGCCTCGAGCCAAACATTTCGTGATGGCTTCCAAGGTACTAGGTAAAATCGTTTTATCTGACGTCAACAGCGTGTCGTCAATATCTAAGGCAATTAATTTAATGGTCATGATGCATCCCTCCTTGTGTCCTTGATTAAATCGTAGCAAACTGATCATAGTCACGAGGCGCAATGTTGAAACCAACACGCGACATTTAGGAGGTGTCCACATGGCCGCATTTGAACAAGTCGAACAATGGCCGACGTTACCCTTTAAGTTTTACCAAAATGATCCGCACAAGCCGATCGATTTTCCCAGCCACTGGCACCCAAGCATTGAATTGAATTTTCTCGTCGCCGGCGGACCTTTGACCTTCACCACTGATGGCGTTGAGCATGTGTATCAGCCAGGCGACGTCTGGGCCACCGATCGCCGGGTGGTCCATAGCAACAGCGGCGATTCCGCGCTTGCTTGGGATGAATTTGGCTTGATCATCGATGAAGATTTCTTGGCGGCAAAGCTTCCCAGCAGTGCCAATTGGGAGTTGCATTTAATCGGCCATCAAGATCAGCCAAATCATGCTTATCGCGAAATTTTTCAACACGGCCTGGCGATTCGGGACTTGATCACCCAAGGCGTTGACGAGTATCGGCGCTTAGAGATCTTGAGTCATTTTTACGCACTATTGGTCACCTTAGGCCGCAACTTCACCACCCAACGAAACCCCAGTCATGTCGCGGAAAACGGTCACTTAGTGGATGCCGTGATGCAAACAATCCACACCCAATTTGCAGAAGACCTGCATAGTGCGGACTTGGCGCAAGCGGTACACGTTTCCACCACGACGTTGAATCAGCAGTTCCAAGCGCAAGTTCACATGTCGGTGCATCAATACATTCGCTTGGTGCGCTTGATCAAAACCCGCCGCTTGTTGCTCGAATCTGATGCGCCCATCGACTTTATCGCAATGAGTTGCGGGTTTGGCAGTACCAAAAGTTTCCAGCGCAACTTCAAGACTTGGAGTGGCATAGCGCCATCCACGTATCGCCAAACCGTACACACCTTGCCGCCAGATGATCAGGCCTTTTTACATGATAACTAAAAAACGGCCTCAACTTGAGGTCGTTTTTTGTCTATTAGTAAAATGAAGGCTTATCGCCATCAGTTCCTGGTTGGTCGACACCAAGTGAGGCTTTGATATGCTGAGATGGATCGTTGATCAACTTGACGACCAAGTCCGCGATACTCTTGCGGGAAACTTCTGTGCCCTTGAAGGCTTCCCCTTTTTCAGTGGTTTCATAGCTGACCACATTCTTGTTGGACAACCAGGCTGGACGAATGATGGTGTAATCAAGATCGGAGCCTTCGATCACCTTAGCTGCGGCGGCATAAGTTTCCAAGTAGCCGCCGTCAAGCATTTGATGGTTCCACTTGCCATATTTACCAGGCACTTCATCGTAAATCCCTAACGTTGAGATCCAAATCAAGCGTTTGACCCCGGCGCGATCCATGGCTGCCACCACCGACTTGGCTTGGTTTTCAATTTGGGCATTGCCAAGGTTGGCGTAAACCACATCGACGCCTTTTAAAGCCGCATCGAGTTGTGCGGCATTCAACACATCCCCGTCGATCACCGTTTCGCGCTTGGCATCGGTGACGTTCAAGCGGTTGGCACGCCGCAAGAACAACTTCAAATCGTGCTTGGTTTCATTAAGTAATTGCTTGGTTGCAAGTTGGGCGATTTGTCCATGCGCCCCTAAAATTAAAACATTAGCCATAAGATATCCTTCCTTTCGCTTTCACTTACAAAGTATAAGAGAACCTCAGGCAAAATAAAACGGACAGCTTTGAATGACTGTCCGTTTGGCTTTAACCGATTTCTCGGGTATTGATTTTTCGAGCGCGCAACAAGAACCCGTTGATGCCATCTTGGAAGTATGCTTGTAAATAATCAGTTTCTTGTTTGACTGAAACTGGGTGATCAGCCAACAGCCACTCTTTGATGCCAGATAACAATGCCGCGCCAAGCAAATCTTTTAAGAATTTGCAATAACTGGTGTCGATCAACACTTGTTCGGCTTCGCCCATGGTTTTGAAAATATCGGCGACCATTTGACGCAAGTGCGCTTGGATCACCATTTCTGGGGCGTTTTGCTCGTCGATTTGGATCACCCGCTGATAAAAAGCGCGGTTGGTGCCAAAGTAAGCGACGATGCTTTCAACCGTTTGCGGCCAGTATTGATAATGGCCGCAGTAATGGGCCGCCGCGGCGACTTCACTAGAATAAATGTCGCCGAGCACATCATATTTATCGCGGTAATAATCATAAAACGTCTGCCGTCGCAAGCCGGCTTGTTGCATGATGGTCGTCACGTTAATGCTACTAAATGGTTGAGCCACCACCAAGCGCTTGGTGGCGTCTTTGATTTTGGTTTTCGTATCCATAGGCAAAGTCCTCCGCCTCCACTATACCACGCGCAACCCTAAATAGCGCTTGGCGATTAAACTGGCTTGCGCGTCGGTCACTTTCAAACCGCGCATCCGTTCAAGATCTAATTCTAACGTTTCAAATTCACAACTGGAAAGATCTAAATTCTTCAGCTTAAAACCCAGTAACCCCAAGCCATCGATGGCACAATCGGTTAACGTGAACTTCGCGGTTTGCGCCCGAGACAATTCGCCACCATCCAAGCGACAACGCAAACAGTCAACCGTTTTAAACGTCGCTTCAGGCGCCCATACCAATGACATTTGGCAATCGACAAATTGGACATTGGCGGCATACATTTGGGTGAGATTCGTGCCGACAAAGCGACACTGATCAAACACCACTCGGTAAAAGGCGGCTTCACTTAAATCAACATTGGCGAAATCACAATGTTTAAACACACAATCTGACGCTTCAAAGCGCTCAGTTTGCATCGGGGTGAAGTCGGTGTGATCGATGCGCGAGTTCTCAATCGTGGGATGATGAATAAACATAGCTGGCATCGTGTCGTGATTGATGGCAACGCCTTGTAAATAAGCGTCTGCGTCAACCCAGCCGGTTAAAGTCGCCGTCGTCAAGTCCTCAAATAGTTGTGGGGATTCCAAAGAATTTGCCTCCAATTTGTGATAAGGTTAATGGTAAACGCTTTACTAAGGAGAATGCAATGCCAATTCGACAGATTTTTTCAGATATGGATGGCACGCTTTTGAACTCACAAGGCTTGTTAGCTCAAAGCAATGCCGATTTAATTTTACAAGCCAACATTCCGGTGACTTTGGTTTCGGCTCGCGCACCGATCGAAATGGCGCCTGCCATTAAAATGCTTCACTTAACTGGCCCGCAAATCGCCTTTAACGGCGGCTTGATCTTTCGACCAAATGCGGCTTTCGATCCACTGGTCGCTCATCCGATGAGCCATGATTCTGTGGCCACGTTACTGGATGCGATCGAAACGCATTTTCCAAAGGTGTCGTTGAGCTTCTATGATCGCAAGCAATGGTACACCAGCCGCATCGATCGCGGCATCGAATACGAACAAAGCTTAACAGAACAAGCGCCAAAACTGGTCGTCACTGACAGTGCGGCAGCTGCAGGCTTAGAAGTCTTCAAGTTGATGATGATCACCTTTGACTTAGCCGAAATGAACGCGATGGATCAATTCTTGCTAGACTTGAGGGTGCCAGGTGTTTCGATTCAACGCTCAGGTGATCAATATTTGGAAATCACGTCAGACTTGGCCAAGAAATCTCATGGCATTCAATACCTGTTTGACCACACTGGCTTGGTGCCATCTGATTGCGCCGCCTTTGGGGATGGCCACAACGACTTGCCAATGCTTCAACGCGTCGGCACGCCGATCGCGATGGCTAACGCCCAACAAGTTGTGCTCGACTTAGCCGCTTACACCACTACCAGCAATGATGAAGATGGCGTTGGCCGTGGGATCCACGACTTCTTATTAAAGTAAGAGTTTGATCGCCGTCCAAACTAAGGTGCAGCCATAAACCATCACGATCGCGCCAGAAATCAAATTGACCCACATGAGAAACCGCCGTGGCAGGCGGTTTTTTAGG
>CAKRHU010000174.1 GCA_934339215.1 uncultured Lacticaseibacillus sp. | reverse complement strand
ACGCTTACGATGCCGGACAGCGTAAGTTGATTTAAACCGGGTTTAAAAATGATTTAGTATAAAAAAGCGCCTCTGACGAGTCGAAATCGTCAGAGGCGTTTTGAGTTGAATCGTTAATCCACAAACAGAAATTCAAACCGGTTTTGTTTGGTGTCTAAATTAATGGCCACATGCCGGTTGAGGTCTTCCACCACATTGCGAGCAAAAGTCATTTTGTCTTCGAAATCTGAGATCTTTGCAGTTTCAGGGTCGCTTTTGAAGTCGTAGTTCTCACCGATAAAGGCCGGATCAGACACAAATTTCAAATTGTTTTGATCATGGCGACTGCCAGCTTTTAAGACATGGTCGATATAGCGATAAAGCAAGTTAGGGCTGTAGTGCAATGGCTTGGTCAGCTCGGTTGCGATCGTGAAATCATGCGCATCGGAAATCATGGTGTCATTGACTTGAACTTGGGTCAATCCTTGATAAAGTTTCAAAACCCTCACTCCTTTCCAACTAACTTCATTATAAGCCTATTGTAAATAAATAGCGCGTAAGTCACGCCGCTGTGCTGGGGTGATTTTTAACGCTGAGGCTAAATAGTTTTCCAACGAGCCATACTGCGCATCAATGGTCATGAATGCGGAATCCAGATATTCATTGGCCACACCACCCAGCGACCGAGTCGACGCGATCATCGCAGGCCCTGCACCGGTTTTGCGCGCTTCATTGACCATGCGTTCTGATTCTTCACCTAAATAAAGATTTGAGGCCAAATAATCACGACGGATCGTGATCGGATCAACGCCTAACGCAGTCAATAAGTAGACGGCGCCCATCCCAGTGCGATCTTTGCCGGCAGTGCAGTGGAACAACAAGGCGTCATCGCCATCATTGGCCAATAGTAAATCGAAAAAATCACGATAAGCTTTTTGCGCACTTGGCAGTGTCACAATGTCAGCATAGGTATTGACCATGTTGCGAAAGCCACCAAGCGGATCTTTAGCCAATGCCTGGCGCCGCAATTCTTCAGCTTTGATCGAGGCTTTGGTTTCATCGGTGGCAAAGACTGGTTCAAAATGATAGGTGACACCATCAGGTACGCGATCAGGTTGATCACTTTGTTCTTGTGGCGAACGGAAATCGACATCGTCACGTAAGCCATAATCAGCAAGGTATTGTTGATCACGATCAGATAATGCGCTCAAGCGCCCAGAGCGGATCAATTTGTGATACCGTAGTGTTTGGCCGGCTTTAGTTTGATAGCCGCCTAAGTCGCGAAAGTTGAAACCATGATGAATATTCAGCAGTTCTGGCAAGTTGGGGCCTCCTTTGGGTGATAGGTTCAGTATACAAGCCTCGTCAAAAAAACGCCACCAAACTGTCGCATCGTGAGGATTGGCCGAGATGCAATTGCGACTGAACTTCGCTATAATGAAGCTTCGAAAGGACGTGTCATCGATGCCAGATATTTATCCCAAAATGCACCCAGATCAACCTGAGAGTTTGCCGACTAATACCGGTGATCGTCAACCTTTATGGCAAGCACTGGCCAAACAAGCGCCAAATCTCAACGGTAAGCGGGTGTTGGCGATTCATTCAGGCGACGGCTGGTTTTGCCGCTATGCCATTAATCATGGGGCAGTGGCGGTGTTAGGGATCGACGCGGATGCGCAAGCGATTTCTGATGCCCGGGCCACTGCCAGTTCCGATCGCTTGCGTTATCGCATCATGCCAGATTCACGCTTAGACTTGTTGACTGGACCTTATGATTTGATCATCGGCACGTTTGATTTGGCCCATGATGACTTACATCAGATCACGCATGTCTTGGCCAAATTATTACGGCATAACGGGCAAATGCTGGCGGCGGTCACCACACCGCTAGCCAAGCCGCAAGTGGATCAAGAACCCCAACTGAACACCTTGTTTACCACGAATTTGGCAATCGATACGGTTTATCAAATTACGGATGCGCGTTTATCGGTGCAAGAGCAGATCCATTTGGTCTTTTCGTCCCGCGCCCATCGTCATGATTAAAAATCGCAAAATAAGTTTTCGATTGTAAAAATATTGAAATAAAGCAAAACCCCCAGTCAATAGAATGCGACTGGGGGTTTTGTGGCGCGCGTAACTTTTTCGAGTTGGGCCATATTATTCAGCTTCTGGGTTTGTGGTGCTGGCGATGACTAAGCCAGCAGCGAAACTAGCAACGAGTTCTTTTTTAGCAGCAGACAACACTTGATCGTTATAGGTCAACACGGTGTTGTTGCTTAACAAATCTTCCAAACGGATGATTGTTTTACCTTCAATATCAGGCATTGCGTTCTTGGCTTTGGCGTATTTGTCTGGATAGGCCAAGGCTAAGACATCCAAGGGGTCACTGTCATAATATTCAGCGAGTTTGCGAATGCTACGCTCGCTAGGAATAGTTTGGTCGTTTTCCCACTTGGTAAAGCTTGCCGGGGAAGTATGTGTCGCCTTAGCGACCTCGACGATGGATTCGCCGCGGTTCTTACGAGTTTGGCGTAAGGCGCTTCCAACAGTTTCTGTCATTATTTTTTTCACCACGATTCTAAATTTTTGGTGCATTTGTTACACATAATAATTTAACTGTTTATAGTTGAAAACGCAATTGTTATCCGTAGAATTTATTTAATTTTTTATCGATTGAGTGAATCTATCGGCATTTAAATCGTTTTGGTGATAATCTCACTAAGAAATTGGTCAGCAAGCGCTTGCTAAAATTCTCCACTTAGACTTGTTTTCGCCGCGTCATTGGCTTACGCTTAAGCTATAAGAATAAAGGAAGTGATCAGATGGACCAAGAATATAACCAATTATTAGTGCCAGTCGATGGCTCAGATGAAGCAGAGCTTGCGTTCCAAAAAGCTGTGAAAGTGGCGGCTGCAAACCATGCACATCTGGATATTTTAAACGTCCTCGACACCAAGCAGTTCATCGGCGGCTATGGTGGCATGATCTCTGGCGACGCGGTTTACCAACTCACTCAAGATGCTGAAAGCTATCTCAACGGGTTATCCGACCGGGCGAAAAAAGCTGGCTTAGAAGATGTTGCCATTCACGTGCGTTTTGGTAATCCCAAAACCGTTATTGCAACAGACTTCCCTCATGACCACAAAATCGATTTGATCATCATTGGCGCGACTGGCTTAAATGCCATGGAGCGCGTGCTGGTCGGTTCTGTGACTGAATATGTCAATCGCACTGCACCTTGTGATGTCTTGATTGTTAAAACTGCTTAATGAATCTTGGAGCTAAGACTTTTGCCTTGGCTCTTTTTGTTTGTTCAAAGAATGAATTGACAAATTGCGAGCGACTGCCATTTAGAAAGTGTGACGCGGCAACTTGAACTTTTGTTACAATGAAGAAAAACGTTGGAGTCGACTATGCGCAAGAAACGATTACTAGGGATCCTCATGGGGATGGCAGCCGCCTTACTTTGGGGAATCTCTGGACCTGCCAGTGAAATCTTATTTGCCCACAATATGAGTGTTGGCTGGCTGATCAGTTCCAAAATGGTCATCGCCGGACTTGTATCGATGGTGTTAGCCCTCATCATCGATGGCAAAAAAGTGCTCGCGCCATGGCAAAACAAACAAGCGGCGACGCAAATGATCATTTTTATCCTGTTTGGGATGATCGCCATGCAATACATTTATTATCAAGCTGTGGCAGTGGCGAATGCCCCAACGGCCACGATCCTGCAGTTTCTTTCGCCAGTGGTCGTGGTCATCTATGTGGCGCTAAAAACGCGGGAACTCCCTAGACGCGTGGACGTGCTGGTGATCGCGTTGGCAATGTTTGGGACCTTATTAGTGGTCACCAAAGGCCATCTCACGCAGTTGGCCATCAGTCCGCAAGCCTTGATGTGGGGCTTATTGTCTGCCTTGGCTGCGGCAGCTTATGCGATTTTACCCGCGGCGTTATTGGAAACCTATTCCCCATTAACGGTGACGGCCTGGGCGCAATTACTCGGTGGGGCCCTGCTTTCCATCAACACGCCTTGGTGGACCAAGATCCCACATTTGACGACTTTTGAATGGGGGGCTTATGCCTTTGTTGTCATTGCGGGGACCATTGTGGCTTACTTGTTATATTTGATGGCTTTGCAATATGTCTCTGTGACGGCAGTTAGTTTGCTCGATGCTTTTGAGCCCCTTGGCGCGACGTTGACTTCAGTATTGTTTATGGGTTTTGTGTTGACTTGCGCTGAATTATTAGGTGGGGTGCTCATCATTGTGGCCGTCATCTTGATGAGCTTGATGGAGCCTAAAGCCCCAGAAAACTGATGCTGGCCGTTAACGTTGATACAATACTCGGTAAGGTCGGTCCATAATATCTCAACATGAGCGTGTTTAATCTGTAAGCCAGTCATACTAACGTAGAAAGGCTGTGAGCGGAGATAAAAAGTGTGAAGGCGGGCTGGTCATCAGCCGTGGGGCTCTTAGCGGTTTACCGCTTAGAGCCCAGCGAGAAGGAGATCCACTCGCGGTTTTTGCGAGTTAGCTCCGACGAGCGACATTGCGTTCCATGACCAGCCCGCCGGAGCACTTTTTGTCGGAACCCACAGCGTTTCGTGCCGGAGGTAGATTCGTATCGCTATCTGGAAATTTTAAAGGACTTTGACGTTGCCGGACATAAAAAA
>CAKRHU010000173.1 GCA_934339215.1 uncultured Lacticaseibacillus sp. | reverse complement strand
ATTGACTAATCACAATTAAACAATCATGCTCACTCAAAGCACCGCGACAACTTTGCCGCGGTGCTTTTTGTGTTGGCATGAAGGCCTGCTTGAGTGAGGCGTTTTGCGTGTGAGATCATGTCCTGAAGGTGTCATAACTCTGTGGATATGATGAGCAAGAAAAACACAGAAAGATCGATTTGCGCAGACATTGGTCATCAGGGGTGGACAGTTGTATTTCGAACAAAGAAAATTTTTTTCGAGACAACCAGGAGAAAACGTCTTCTAAATAACGAATATGAGCGAACTATTTGAAATCAATGATGCCGGTAATGCTTGATATGAAAGGGAAGCTTGCGACAAAAGCGGAAATGAAAATGACACTTGCCAGTAGTGACACAAGCAAACTTTTACCTTTAAATGGGGAGAATCCTATTTACTTTAATGCGTTTTTAATGTAAAGTATGACCATTAAGCTAATACGACCATTGTTGGGTCGCACGGCTACCGGCGCATTATCGTTTCATGTTGTTGATCCACAAAACAGCCCGTCTTGATTGGCGGCAACTGTTTATTCTATGACAGATAGGAGTCATATCCATGGTCAAATATGTCTTGAAGCGGATCGGGTTTTTGATTCTCACACTGTTCTTGGTTGCTTCCATCACGTTTTTCTTGATGAAGTTATTGCCAGGGACGCCGTTCAATAACCCTAAGATCCCAGCAGACCAAATCGCC
The DNA here is from genome assembly GCA_934339215.1 of uncultured Lacticaseibacillus sp. Taxonomy (GTDB): domain Bacteria; phylum Bacillota; class Bacilli; order Lactobacillales; family Lactobacillaceae; genus Lacticaseibacillus. The sequence goes on along the minus strand of CAKRHU010000173.1, from coordinate 3,944 downwards.
CAATTGAAGGCCCAATATGGGTTGGATAAGCCGGTTTGGCAACAATACTTAGTTTATATTTTAGGGGTGGCTCATGGCGACTTCGGGACCAGTTATCAGTTCACCGGCCAAACGGTGTCATACTTGATTTCTTCTCGGGTCGGCCCATCCTTACAACTTGGCGCACAAGCAATGGTCGTTGGGACCTTGCTTGGGATCTTACTCGGTGCTGTTGCGGCCATCCGCAAGAACACCTGGGTCGATTCTGTCGCTACGATTTTTGCCATCATTGGCCGTTCCATTCCAAACTTCGTGTTTGCGGCTTTGCTGCAATACTTCGTCGCTTACAAGTGGGGCTTGGCACCAGTGGCTTTATGGGAAGACGGCTTCTCCAGTTCCGTTTTACCAACGTTAGCCTTAGCCATGGCGCCGCTGGCCAACACCGCGCGCTTCATGCGGACGGAAATGGTCGATGTGCTCAGTTCTGATTACATCGAATTGGCCCGTTCCAAAGGCGATTCCAAGTGGCAAGTGGTGGCGCGCCATGCGCTACGTAACTCCATGATCCCGATTGTTACCATCATCGGCCCAATGGCGGTCGACTTAATGGTTGGTTCCATGGTTGTGGAAAACATTTTTGCGATCCCTGGTATCGGCGAACAGTTCGTTAAGTCCATCACGACTAACGACTATCCGGTGATCATGGGCCTGACCGTCATGTATTGCTTCATGTTGACGGTGGTCATTTTGATCGTTGATATTTTGTACGGATTCATTGATCCTCGGATCCGACTCAGTGGGGAGGCTAACTAATGGCAGATTCTAAAATCAAACTGTCACCTGACGCGTTCAAGCCAGCCCACGTCAGCGCTGACGAAAAAGAAAAAATCGCCACTCCGGCGTTGACCTTTACGCAAGATGCGATTCGGCGTTTGAAGCAAAATAAAGCTGCGATCATCAGTTTCTGGATCTTGGTTTTCATTTTTGCGGTGTCGATCATCACCTTGTTTGTGTCACCACACAATCCAAACACGCAGAACTTGAACTATACTTACCTGCCACCTAAATGGGGTAACTTGAACATTCCATTCTTTAATGGGAAACAAGGCGGCGTCGATATGTACGCCCAAAACAATGTGCCAAAAGGCGTCTACTTCTTATTAGGGACTGATTACCTTGGTCGTGATTTGTTGAGTCGGATCTTTGTCGGCACGCGGATCTCCTTGGAAATCGCTGTGATCGCAACGTTCTTTGACTTGGTGATCGGTGTTGGCTACGGCATCATCTCCGGCTGGAAAGGCGGCACCACTGATACCATCATGCAACGTGTGATCGAAATCATTTCGTCTGTGCCTAACTTGGTTGTCGTCATCTTGATGCTGTTAGTCTTCAAACCTGGGATGACCAGTATCATCGTCGCCATTGCCATCACCAGTTGGATCACCATGGCGCGTTTGATCCGGGCGCAAACCTTGCAATTGAAAGATCAAGAATTCATTCTAGCTGCTCGCACGCTTGGTGAATCCAGTTGGAAGATTGCCATCAAGCATTTGGTGCCTAATTTGAGTTCCACGATCATCATTCAAACCATGTTCACCATTCCAACGGCGATTTTCTTTGAAGCCTTCCTGTCTTACATCGGGATCGGCTTACCTGCACCAACTGCCAGTTTGGGGACGTTGTTGAACGATGGGCAAAAAGCCTTACAAACTCAGCCTTACTTACTGGTTTATCCTGCCATTGTCATCGTTGTGTTGATGTTAGCCTTCAACTTATTAGCTGATGGATTACGTGACGCCTTCGATCCGAAGAGCTCGCATTAAGGAGGAGTCGAAAATGGATAGAATTTTAGATGTTAAAGATTTAGCCATCGACTTCGCCACTTATGCTGGACCGGTGCATGCGATCCGCCATGTCAACTTCCACTTGGATAAAGGGGAAACCTTGGCGATCGTTGGGGAATCCGGTTCTGGGAAGTCTGTTACCATGCGGACGGTCATGGGGTTGTTGGCCAACAACGCCAGCATCACTTCAGGGGAAGTCTTGCTTGAAGGCGACGACATTCTCAAGAAGTCTGAAAAAGAAATGAACGCCATGCGTGGTAACGATGTCGCCATGATCTTCCAAGATCCCATGACGTCATTGGACCCAACCATGACGATTGGTAAACAAGTCGCTGAACCTTTGTTGCTTCATAACGACATTTCCAAAAAGGCCGCGTTAAAAGAAGCGGTCCGTACTTTGGAACTCGTCGGGATCAACAATGCTGAAAGCCGTTTGAACGATTACCCGCATCAATTCTCTGGTGGTCAACGCCAGCGGATCGTCATCGCCATTGCCATCATCAACCATCCGAAGATCTTGATTGCTGATGAACCAACCACGGCGTTGGATGTGACGATTCAAGCCCAGATCATTCACTTGTTGAAAGACTTACAAACCAAAATCGATACGGCGATCATTTTCATCACCCATGACCTAGGGGTTGTGGCTGGGATCGCGGATCGCGTTGAAGTCATGTATGCCGGCAAGATCATCGAATATGGGGATGTGGATGAAGTCTTCTACAACCCACAACACCCATACACTTGGGGTTTGCTTGAAGCGATGCCAACGCTTGAAACCAAGCGCAGTCGGTTGTTCGCCATTCCTGGGACCCCACCAGATTTGTTGGATCCACCAAAGGGCGACGCCTTTGCGCCACGGAATCCTTTTGCCATGAAAATCGATACTGAACAAGAACCCCCATTTTTCCAAGTGTCACCAACGCATTATGCGGCCACTTGGTTGTTGCATCCATCGGCACCAAAAGTCGACGTGCCTGATGAAATCAAGCGTCGTTGGGGCATTTGGGCAGCTAAGCACCCAGCTAAGGAGGCGGACTAATGACTGACAAGAAAAAAGTTCTGGTTCAAGTCAAAGACTTGGTTCAAACCTTTAACGCCGGCAAGAAAAACGAAGTCAAAGCGATTCAAGATGTGACCTTTGATATTTATGAAGGCGAAACCTTAGGGCTGGTTGGTGAATCCGGTTCTGGTAAAACCACCACAGGACGTGCGATCATTCGCTTATACGACCCAACCAGTGGCGAAGTGCTGTTTGAAGGTAAGGATATTGCCAAGCTGAAAAACGGCTCCAAAGAAATGTTGGATTTCCGCCGTCAGACGCAAATGATCTTCCAAGATCCTTATGCCAGCTTGAATCCCCGGATGAAAGTTAAAGATATCATCGCTGAAGGTTTGGACATTCACCATTTGGTCAAATCTGAAAAAGAACGCGATGATCGCGTGGCAGAATTGCTGGAAGAAGTCGGCTTAAACGCTGATCACTCCACCCGTTATCCTCATGAATTCTCTGGTGGCCAACGCCAGCGGATCGGGATCGCCCGGGCGCTTGCGGTTGAGCCAAAGTTCATCATCGCTGATGAACCGATCTCAGCGCTGGATGTTTCCATCCAAGCACAAGTGGTTAACTTGATGAAAGATATCCAAGACAAACAAGGCCTGACTTATCTGTTCATCGCCCATGATTTGTCGATGGTCAAGTATATCTCTGATCGCATCGCCGTAATGCATTACGGCAAGATCGTGGAATTGGCTAGCTCTGATGAAGTGTACAACCATCCTCTGCACCCATACACTGAAAGTTTGTTATCTGCGATCCCAGAACCAGATCCAGATACTGAACGGTTACGTGTGCCGATCCCATACGACGCTTCTAAAGTTGAAGATGATCGTCCACGTAAAATGGTTGAAGTGTATCCTGAACATTTCGTCTTCGCTGCTGATGAGGAAATTCAAGGCTACAAAGACGCTGCGGCGAAAGCCCACGCCAACGACTAGGTCAAAATCGATTTATCCGGCAGTGGCACGGTCATTGTAAAACAAGCGCCCAGCGCTGCCGGTTGCTGGGCGCGTCCCATTTGACCATGGAATGGACTAGGAGTGATCCTGGTCTATTTTTGT
>CAKRHU010000172.1 GCA_934339215.1 uncultured Lacticaseibacillus sp. | reverse complement strand
CCTCTTGCCAGCTGGCCGTCACTGATACATCCAATACTTCAGGAACGTCTTTACCCCAGCGGTTCAAGAGTTGTAAATGCCCTTCCAAAATCGCCACAGGGGTCCGCAATTCATGTGACACATCGGTCACAAACACGGCTTGTTGATCGATGAAGCGCTGAATGCGATCGAGCATCCCATTGAACTCATTGACCAAATCGCTGAGTTCATCATTTTGTTTGAGTTGTGGGATTCGTACTTCAGATTGAGGCTCGTCGTTGACCACCGCGATGGTTTTGGTAATGGAGCGAATCGGCTTCAAGAATCGCCGAGACATGATGAAGCCCATCAACAGTGAAACCAGTAGCGCCACGCCACTTAAAATCAAAATCATATTCAACAAGCGGCGCATGGTGGCATGGGTAGCTTGCATGCGATCCGTGATCTGCACATAGCCGAGATGTTTGCCAGTGGTACTGGAAACAATGGGTGCTGAGACGATCATCCCGTTGAAGTTGCCCTTTTTAACCATTTTGTAGGTCGTGGTTTTGGCTTTGACCAAAGGCTGGTCTTCGCTTCTGGTGCTGTACAATTCAAGGCCGGAATTGCTGTAAACTGCCAGCGACACGTCAGCACGGGAAAGCTTTTGAATGACAGAATCCGCGAATACTGATTCATCATTGCCGCCAACCAGCGACACACCAGTCCCTGCGCTAGTTTGATAATCGCTGCCGTCCACTTCAAGTAGTGGGGTGACATTATCCACGGTGAGCCTAGAGGCGATTGGGGACAATCGCTGCTCAACGGCGCTTAAGGTGTCTTGTAAGGTGCGCTGTTCTTGCGACCTCAAAATTCGACCAGTCGCGCCATAAAGCACCAACGAAAACACCAAAAACGTCACGAAAATGCCCACTCCAACTACTGTCGTCCACTTAACCGCTAACGGTAAGCGACGTCTGGGTTTCGTTTGCGTTTCGGAGATCACGAGCGCATGACGTAACCGGTTCCCCGAACGGTTTGGATATAACTAGGTTCACCGGCACGATCGATCTTGTTGCGAATGTAGCGCACATAAACATCGACCACGTTGGTTTCAACATCAGAATTGTAGCCCCAAACTTTGGACAACAAGACGTCACGCGCTAAGACTACGTTGATGTTTTCCATTAAGGTCAACAACAATTCGTATTCACGCTTGGTGAGTTCGATGATGTCATCACCACGACGAACCACACGGTTTTCTTTTTCGATGGTCAAATCGCGATAAGTCAGCGTGGTTTGCTTGGCCGCATTATGTTCGCCTTCAATGCTGATGCGACGCAATAAAGCACGTAAGCGGGCCAATAATTCTTCAATGGCAAAAGGCTTAACGATATAGTCGTCAGCACCATGGTCTAACCCAGAAACGCGGTCGATCACAGAATCACGGGCGGTCATCATAATGATTGGCGTGTTTTTGGTTTGGCGGACGCGACGGCAAACTTCCAACCCATTTAATTCTGGTAACATCAAGTCAAGCAAGATGGCATCCCAGTCTTCGCTTAACGCAGCTTCGAGGCCTGTGCGCCCGTTGAAGTGCACGGCAGTTTCGTAACCCTCGTGCTTCAGTTCCAGTTCGACGAAGCGCGCGAGGTTTTTCTCATCTTCAATAATTAAAATTCGGCTCATGATTGGACTCCTTTGTCATTTTCACCTTTATTGAGGCGATGACAAAACTCTCATCTTGCCGCGCCTCGTCGTCTTGCTTTTCTCATGCAAAACGTTGCTTGTGCCATTGTAACATAGATTTGTTAACCTGACTATCTCAGTTGTTCTTAAGAGTGTTTGCCACAATAAAAAGGAAAACATTCTGGTAAAATGAGTTGGCCTATACCAAAAATTAAAAATTATCGTTGCTTACTAAACATTTTCGCACTGGTCTATTCCAGTATTGCAAATTACGTATAAAAAAACTGGGCTGCACTCGCAACCCAGTTTCAAGGCGATTATTGTTCAGTATACCAAGTATAATGGAAAATTCCTTCGCGATCAGTCCGTTCATAAGTGTGCGCGCCGAAGTAGTCGCGTTGCGCTTGGATCATGTTAGCAGGCAACACTTCGCTTCGATAAGAATCGTAGTAAGAAATGGCAGCCATAAACCCAGGAACCGGCACGCCGGCTTTAGCGGCCAAGCCAACCAAATCACGAACCGCTTCTTGATAGTTCTTGGTGATATCGATGAAGTAGTCATCCAACAACAAGTTCTTCAAGGCTGGGTCTTTTTCATAAGCGTTGGTGATGTTTTGCAAGAATTGGGCGCGGATGATGCAACCAGCACGCCAAATCGAGGCAATTTCGCCGTAGTTCAAGTCCCAGTTGTAATGTTCTGAAGCGACCCGCATTTGTTCAAAGCCTTGCGCGTAGCTCATCAACTTGGAGAAGTATAAGGCTTTGCGGATCATTTCGATGGCTTCAGCCTTGTCACCAACTGCGACATTACCAACTGGCTTTGGCAACACTTTGCTTGCAGCAACACGTTCGTCTTTCATCGCCGAGATGTAGCGAGCATACAAGGATTCAGTGATAACCGATTGCGGCACGCCGAGTTCAGCAGCAGATTGTGAACTCCACTTACCCGTGCCTTTGTTGCCAGCACGATCTAAGATCACGTCAACAATCGGCTTGTCGGAGCCAAGATCATCTTTGCGCGTCAAGATTTCAGCGGTGATGTCGATCAAGTAAGAATGCAATTCACCTTTAGACCAGTCGGCAAAGACTTTGGCGATTTCATCCATGTTCAAGCCGACAAAATTGCGCAGCAAGTTGTAAGCTTCAGCGATCAATTCCATATCGCCATATTCGATGCCATTGTGAACCATTTTGACATAATGGCCAGCGCCATCTGGGCCGATGTAAGTGACACAAGGAGCGCCATCTTCTTCAGCTTTGGCAGAGATTTGCTTTAAAACTGGAGCCACCAAGTCATAGGCTTCACGTTGGCCACCTGGCATCAAACTTGGGCCTTGCAAGGCGCCAAGTTCACCACCGGAAACGCCCATGCCGATGAAATTGATCCCGGAATCAGCAAGATCTTTGTTACGCCGACGGGTATCGTGGAAGTTGGTGTTCCCACCATCGATCAAGATATCGCCTTGGTCCAATAATGGGACCAATTGCGCGATCACGGCATCCGTGCCGGCACCAGCCTTGACCATCAAAATGATGCGGCGAGGCTTTTCCAAACTAGCCACAAAGTCTTCGATGGTGTAGCTTGGAACTAATTTTTTATCTGCGTGGTCTTTGGCCACAGTTTCAGTTTTGCTGGCGGTACGGTTATAAATGGCGACGGTGTAGCCGCGGCTTTCGATGTTTAAAGCCAGGTTTTTCCCCATCACGGCCATGCCAATGACGCCAATTGTCGGTTTATCCATTAAATATTGCCTCCTAATACGCAAAAAAGCGCAACTTCGTACCTTTTAATGGTAGCAGAATTAAGCCAAGATTAAAAGGTGCACATCAAGAAATCGCGCATTCGTCAGCCCAAATTTGCGCAAACAAAAAACGTCAGGCACCCTGGCCTCACGCTTCTTGAAAAAATTAATCCTTTTGATCCGAATCGTTGTCATCAAACAATCCTTGTAAGCCGGCAAAAGGTGAATTCTTTTCATTTTCTTTGGCTTTGGTGGCAGCAAAATCATCTTCTGATACCACTTCCCAATCTTCACCTTTCGGCATGTTGGCACCTTGTTCTTCTTCTGGCGTCAAGATCTTCATGGGAATGCTCAAGACGATGTGATCAAGGACCGCAGCACCAAGATCTAATTCATCATCTTCTAAGGTGATCACCAATTCGCCGTCTTGATATTTTTCCCGGGCGGCATCATCGGTCACGTAAATTTCACTGAAGGTAAAATCTAGTGGCAACTTCACTGGGGTCAGCGACCGCGTCGAAGGTACGGTCAGTTCCCCTTTAATGGTGGCAGATAACAAGAAGTCGCCATCATCCGCGCTTAAGTAGGCATCCAGTTGCATTGGCGTCGCGTCTAAAATTTCAGGATCGCGTGCCAATAAGTCTGCTTTCACGTCCAAAGTTTCTTGAACATGCATCGGGGTGTGTTTATATTTTGCCAAATCGGCAACAGTAAATTTAAGCATAGTACCTCCTAATCGAAACGATATGGGACCCGACCATAATTTTGATCAGGTGCGCCGAGGAAAGTGATCAGATTATCTGCTTGTTGTTGCGTGGTCATCAAGCCTTTAGGCGCTAATTGAGCAGCAGTCGGTTTCACGATCAAAGGTAAACCAACTGATTTTTTGACTTGATGCAAGTACGCTTGCCCAGCTTTGGTAAATCCTAAGACATGTAAAAAGCGGTTTTGTTGCGCGGCGTCGACTTGCGCTTGCGTTAGGTTCAGCACTACATTCAAACATAACCGGCGCAATCGCGCATAAGTATAGCGCTTGGACTTGATTGCAACCATAAAATCATCAAACGAATCGACGTCTGCGATTTGTTGGCTCAAACGATACTGCAAGCCTTCGCTCATGCCGCTGATTTGTTCTAATTCAGCTAGGCTCGCCGTCAACAAGCGATATTTCAACAATGGAAACAATTGATTCCAAGTGTAGTGTGGGGAATCGAGACTTTGCAATGACGCGTGTGGCATCCAGCCAGCAGTCGAATGCCCTGCAGCGATCAACTCGCGCAAATGACTGGCACTGGCAAATTG
>CAKRHU010000171.1 GCA_934339215.1 uncultured Lacticaseibacillus sp. | reverse complement strand
GCTAGTGCAGGAAGTCAGAAATTTCTGGCAAAAGTGAGCATACAAAAAGCCGCGGACACTTTGGCCAGTTGACGCGGCTTTTGTAGCAAATTAACACGACCATCGCCCTTGAAGCGACCTTGCGAGAACGAATTTGTTCCGGAAACATCGTGTTGACGCACGGTGTTTTTGCATGGCTTTAGTGTATCATGACAAACGATGTTCTCACAACTACAAGGACGACGGATGTATAACGAAATGTTTTATTTTTACACATCCGCATCACAAATTCATCACAACTCACCGGTAGTATGGGAAACATAGAAATGAGCTACCCCCTTATTTCTACCCCACTTTTTCATTTTCAGATCAGTCAGTGCCCGCTGATTGTTCATCACTCCTCCAAAGTGATAAATTCCAACCCTTTTTTGACCGCCAAGCCCATGGCGGCCTTTTTGTTTTCACGAAGTAACTTGAAGGGTTTTCTTTTGAATTCGGTATTTTGTTATGATAGAGATAAGAGGAGGACAAGCCTATGTCAGAAACGATCGGATCTGTGCTCGAAGCGACCCGCCGCGCTCAACACATGCCTGCCCCAATACTTTACGACGATATCGTTGATCAGCCGACTTTTGAGGCGTTCATCAAGGGTACCCAATTGCCAACGCCGCAACAAATCATGGCGTTCACTACGCGGCTCAAATGTGATGAAGCGCCTTTGGTTTATTCACAATATTATCCAATTTCCAAAAGTAAAGCCGTGAATCAAACCCTCATGTGTCTATTAAAAGCCGGCGACTGGGTAGGCGTCAACGAATTTTTACAAACGTTGGATCATGACTCACGCACTGCTACGCAAGATCAAGCTTATGCTTTATATCGAGCAATCAGTGTTTATTTAACTGGTGACGACACTGCTGCCCGCACCCTTTTAGAAAACAGTTTGGCCAAGCCTGCCACCAGCTTAAACTTGAAATATTTGAGTCAAGCCACGTTGGCTTACATCGCGGCTAAAAGTGGCCGTAAATTTGTGGCCACGCGTTATCGACATTATCTTTTACAAATCCTGCAAAAACCCGCCCGCGACTTGGATGTCGGTGCTGTGTATTTATTGTTGGCTTTGGCTGATGTCGCATTTGATCAAACCGCCCCTGCCTTGCAACTGATTCAAACTGGCATCAGTATCACGACTGCCTCACATCAATCAGTCGTCGCTTGGCGCTTGATCGACTTGTGGGCGCAATTGTTATTGCCAGATGCGATGACAACCAGCACCGCTCGCCGGTTGGGGCGCTACCTCAACGATTCAGTCGTTGAACTATCGGCAAAATTTAAGATCTTGCCACGTCCATCTGATTCAGAAACGCCATCAGAGAAACGCGCCATTCAACGCAAAAAAAATAATCCTGCCGTAAAACCTGCCATGATCGCTGATCCGGTTGCGCATCAAGAAAAAATAGTACAAACAATGAAGCTCATGGCGCAAGTCCGCGCCAAAACCGAACCACCAGTCGAAGAATAACCAAAAAGCCGCTGATATTCATCAGATCAACGGCTTCATTTTTGCAGTGATTAGTCGATTACTGGCATTTCTGCTAGACTATCATCAAAATAGGCTTGCCCATCATACGTAATGGTCGGCACACTGGTGATCCCTGCTGCTACCACTGCTTCTGCGACTTGCGCATCGATCAATTCCGCTTGCGGATGGCGTTGCACGTGATAAGTCGCTTCTAAATACGATGGCACATCTTCAGCGGCATTTAAGGCGTCTTGGTTGGCAAACACTGCTTTGACAAAGACCCAAGCGTCATCAGGATGGGCATATGTGATATAGCTGTTGGCAATGCCGCCCTTGACTAAGGCGACTTTTTGCTTGCTCCAAAATTGCCAGTGGGCTTGTAAATGTCCCGCTGCGATCGCCGCTTCAATACTGGCAATATTTTCGTTGAACCAATTGCGCGTATCCGGACAGCCCAAATTCAAAATGCCCCATAATTGATGCGGGGCACCGTCACTGCCAAAAGTTAAGGTATTGCTTGGATTATAGGCCATATCGATTCCTCATTTCCGTCAAGTTATGCCTTAAAAGATAGGCGTTTGATCCGTTAATTGCAAGCCTTAGTTTGCGCTGTTTACTGCTGTGACGATTTGTTCAACACTTGCGACAGTGGCAATGCGGGAGAACATTTTGGTGAAGAAGAAGTCATGCTTTTCAATGTCGCGGTCTGCACAGGCGTCTTCGGCTACAATCACGTGATAGGCGTATTGGAACGCATCCAGCGCTGTGGCATACACACCGTTTGACGTGGAGACACCAGCTAAAATAATGGTGTCGATACCTTGGCGACGTAATTGTAAATCCAGATCCGTCCCAAAAAAGGCGCCGGGATTATGCTTAGTGACTTGGATCACATTTTGCGCGTCTGGGTCTTGGGCGATGGGCAACAACAATTCTGGTTGATCGGTGTTGGCCAAATGCCGCTGTTTGCCTGCAAAAGGGTATAAATGTTGGAAGGTTTCAGTTTGTACCGATACCAAGACTTCTAACGCTGGGGTGTTTTTGAAGACTTGGCTGAGGCGGTCGTTAGCCGTGATCACAGCACTGGCGGTCCATGGATATAACGGCGCGGCGTGTAGAATGTCTGCTTGCAAATCGATGAACACCACAGCAGTTTTGGCTAAATTAAAATCAAGCATGTTTTCTCGCTTTCAGTTGTCGAAAAGATAATTTTCATTATACCTGCATGTGCGGAGAAGTCACGTTTAACCAGCGTTTTTTCGCCGCCACCTCCGTATTTTCACCGCCAAATGACGTGATTTGGCGGTGAAAAACCGATTTCCTTCCGGTCAACATTTTAAATGAAGCGATAATGTCAGATTTTAGAATGAACCTTAAGATACAACTTCTCAGTTACTTGATTATCAAAAAAGACGCACTTTTCAGCACGTCTTCCCCGTTTATAAGTCAAACACAAGCTTCGCCAAGCTGGTCACTGGATCGTGATCGTTATCGACAGGTAACACCAGCCCCGCCGCGTCTTGAATCGCTGGCACACCGTTTTTCACGGAAACGCCTAAGCCGACTTTTTGAATCATCGACAGGTCGTTGAGGTTGTCGCCTAACGCGATGATTTCCGCTGGCTTGATGCCGATTTTTTCACCAAGAATGATGGCGGCATCTCCTTTGTCGATACCGCTAGGGTTGAATTCGACATAGCGCCCTGATGAATAGCTGACGGTAGCCGGATAGTCGACAGCTTGAGCAATTTTCTCTGCCAACTTCTGACGCGCGGCTAGTTCAGGATGTTGGAAAATTACCTTCGCAATTGGATGACCTTTCAAAGCCGATAAATCATCATCTGTCCACAATTCATAATCCACGCCGCGGTTATCCAAATAGGCATACTCAGAGGCGCTCGGCCGATAAATATAGACGTGATGGAAGGTGTAAATGTGGGCACCAAATTCCGGATCTGCCGCACCAACTTTGAAAATCGCATTGGCAATGTCAAAAGGTAAAGGCGTTGAGGCGATGATTTGATTGCCAGCATTTTCCACAATGGCGCCACCATTATAAGAAATCACATATTGGCCGGCAACTTGTTCAGTGCCGATGGTTTTAAGCAGTGCTTGAACCGACGCGAAGCCGCGGCCGGTATTTGGCACAAACTTCACCCCAGCATCCCGCAAACGCGCGATGGCTTGGACGTCGGCTTCAGACACACTGCCATCGGTGCGCAACAAACTCTCGTCTAAATCAGACACGATCATTTTATAAGTCATTTTTTCTTATTTGCTCCTTTGAGGCCCCAAGTGAAGACGATATAGTAAACCGCCGCGATCAACAGACTGCTGACGACACTAGAAGACAAACTGCCATTTTTGCCATGTGCCATCGCCGTCATACTGACCATCGCGATGAAATACCCTGCCGGAATGATCAAGCCGATGCCGTATGACTTACCTTTTTGTCCGAGCTTAAAGTTCCAAAAGCCGAGCCCAAAGGTGATCACCACCACTAAAAGGATCAAAAACAATGCCAAAATCAAATCACGTGTCCCCCAGTTTTTTTCTTTATTATACTAAACTTTGTGAAACGCTACCACCCGCCGGAAAATCCGCCACCACCAGAACTACCACCGCCATATCCTGAACCTGAACCAAAACTTGAACCCGAACTGGCACTGCCACCGATATCTGAGAGCCACACCGGCATCATCGCCAAACCCAATCCGTCAGTGTCTTCTTGATTCAACCGACGCCACAAGGCTTCAAAGAATTGTTTTTGCGCTTTAAGCGTGTTGAGTTTCTTAGCATCTTTTAGTGTGACATGCGCCACAAAAGCCCGCCATACTTCTTGTTGATCTTTAAAACTGTGACCAGGCGCCCATTCACCGAAGCCATTGAAATATTGGCGGAAAGGGGCAACGAGACGCACGAGTTGCGGTTGAATCGTGTTGAAGTACGCTTGCAAACTGGTTGCTTGCCACACCAATTCATCTGAATCAGGCAAATCGGTATAATCGATGCCTGCATAGGCAAAAGCTGGCATCGGCGTTGGGATACTAGGTGCGAGATCCGCAAGTTTATAGCGAATGTACCACGCAAAATCCGTCATCAACCAAGACACAAGGTCTTTGGGTAGCGACTTGAACCAACCCACAGACAATTGCTTGCGATAAGCGGCTTGTTGCGTTGAGACAAGGCTTTGAAAAAGGAGAAGTTGCG
>CAKRHU010000170.1 GCA_934339215.1 uncultured Lacticaseibacillus sp. | reverse complement strand
GGAAATGCTTGAAAGCCTTGTGCGATCTGGCTTCACATCGCTTGACACACTTGAGCAAGGCCTATTGTTTGGGTTAAAAATCGCGATATTTCTCAATCGCGAATACACTGGGTTTGTCACCAGTTAGGCTGCTTATTTCTGGGAGGGGAAAGCTTATGGCAAACTCGGTATTAGAAGCCAGTGTGGAACAAACGTTGCCGGCGTTCAACAAGGTCCCAGCTTTACTCGCATTACGTTTTTTAGATGTATCCGATGGCCAAATTGATTCAGCGGTGCGCGATTTTGCCCATACGTTGAGTCAGATCCAAGATGTGGTGATCGAACAAGTCCCAGCTTATCAATTGCATCAAGCGATGGCTGCGTTAAATCCTGATTGGGCGCAAGGTAGTCCCACTGCAGATCACGAAGCCTTCGTGCGCTTATTGTGCATCAGTTTGTATTTACGGTTCTTGGCGCAAACTGGCCATTTGAGTTTATCCGAGCGTCAAGTCTTAGACCAATTTAATCGCTACATGCCACCGCGCGCATAAGCCACGTAACAGCCAAGTACTCGGATGCTTGGCTGTTTTGTTGCGCCTTAAATCTGGTACAATAGCCTTAGGACTTTTGAGGAGGACATTATGGCCGACAAAACAAAATTGTTGCTGATCGACGGCAATTCAATGGCATTTCGCGCGTTTTATGCGTTATATAACCAACTAGATAAATTTACCAACAAGGATGGCGTGCACACCAACGCCGTGTTCACCTTCAACAACATGTTGGATTCGCTGATCGATCAATTCCAACCTGATAACATCATGGTGGCATTCGATCGTTCAGGCGGTACCTTCCGGACGAAGAAATTCAGCGATTATAAAGGCAATCGCGACCGCGCCCCACAAGAATTGCTGGAACAATTACCTTTAGTCAAAACCTTGTTAGATGATCACGGCATGGCGCATTACGAATTGCAAGATTGGGAAGCCGACGACATTATCGGCACGCTGGCCAAGCAAGCAGAAGCGGCGGGCTGGGAAACCACCGTGATCACCGGTGATCGTGATTTGACTCAGTTGGCGACGGATCAGGTGACGGTTCAAGTGACGAAAAAAGGCGTCAAAGAACTTGAAGCTTTCACCCCTGAATACCTCAAAGAAAAAGTGGGCGTGACCCCCAAACAATTCATTGATATGAAAGGTCTGATGGGTGACACTTCGGATAATTATCCAGGTGTTCAAGGCATCGGGCCGAAGACTGCTTTGAAATTATTAGACCAATTTGGCTCGATCGAAGGCTTATATGACAACATCGATGACCTTAAGAAGTCGAAGATGAAAGAAAAATTGATCGAAGGCCGTGACAATGCCTTCATGAGCAAGGACCTTGCCACGATCAGACAAGATGCCCCGCTTGAAATTGGCTTGGACGATACCAAATACACTGGCCCTGATCTGGATAAGCTGCGGGTTTTCTACACGGACTTAGACATGCGCCAAGCGTTGAACAAACTCAATAAACAAGCCCCAGCCGTTCAGCCTAAAGCACATTATGTGGTGATTTCAGACGCGAACTTAGATCAATTGTTAGCAGTTGATGCACCGATCGCTTTTGAAATCGAAATGTTGACGGATAATTATCACACAGCAGAGCCGATCGGCTGGTTCGTTGGGACTGAATCTGATGTATATGTTTCTGCCGATGCCACGCTTTTGTCAATGCCTCAAGTGCAAACGTGGTTGAATGCGCGGGATCATATCACCGTGTTTGATTTGAAGCGCAACTTGGTGGCCGCCAAAAAGTATGACTTGAATTTGGATCCGGTTGATTTTGACGTGTTGTTGGCGTCTTATTTGTTGAACCCGGATCAAAATGCCAACGACCTCGGCCAAATTGCGCAAGATCATGATTACACCTTGGAATTTGACGAAGATGTCTATGGCAAAGGCGCCAAACTTGCCGTTCCTGACGAAGAACAACTCTTCAGCCATTTTGTCCGCAAAGCCCAAGCTTTATTGCGTTTGCGTCCGCATTTGACCCAAGACTTAGCGGATCATGATCAATCTGGCTTGTTCACCGATATGGAAATGCCATTGGCCCGGGTGCTAGCGGCGATGGAAGAAGTCGGCATCACCCTTGAAGCCAAAACTCTGCAGGCGATGGGCGAACAATACGAGCAATCGATCAAAGTTTTACAAGAAAAAATCTACGGTCAAGCCGGCCTTGAATTTAATTTGAACTCACCGAAACAACTCGGCGAAGTCTTATTTGAAAAGCTCGGCTTGCCGGTCATCAAGAAAACTAAAACTGGTTATTCCACCAGCGTCGATGTGTTGGAACAACTCAGCCATGATTACCCGATCGTCAAAGACATTTTGGATTATCGTGCGGTGTCCAAGTTGCAATCCACTTATGTCAAAGGCTTGTTGAAGGCGCAGCTGCCTGATCAAAAGATCCACACCCGCTACTTGCAAACGTTGACCCAAACTGGACGCCTGTCTTCAGTAGATCCCAACATGCAAAACATTCCCGCACGTGGTGATGGCAAGTTGATCCGCAAAGCTTTTGTCCCGTCGCATGAGGGTTGGCAAATTTTCAGTTCTGATTATTCTCAAATTGAATTGCGTGTGTTGGCCCATATTTCTGGTGATGCGAACATGCAAGAAGCCTTTAAAGAAGATCGCGACATTCACGCCAACACAGCGATGAAGATTTTTGGCTTGGACTCGCCTGATCAAGTCACGCCTGACATGCGCCGGCAAGCTAAAGCCACAAACTTTGGGATCGTGTATGGGATCTCTGATTTTGGTTTGGCCAAAAACATCGGCATCACGCGTCGGCAAGCCAAGGCGTTCATCGATGGGTACTTTGAACAATATCCAAAAGTGCGCGAATACATGGACAAAATGGTCGCCCAAGCACGCGCAACTGGTTTTGTCGAAACCTTGTTCCATCGCCGTCGTTACTTAGATCAAATTCACTCTCGCAATTTCAACTTGCGACAATTTGCAGAACGCACTGCGATGAATACGCCAATTCAAGGCTCTGCCGCCGATATCATCAAAGTGGCGATGATCCGTATGCAACAAATGCTTAAAGAACAAAACCTCCAAAGCCGCATGTTACTCCAAGTGCATGATGAACTGATTTTTGAAGGGCCAGAGGAAGAAATGCCGATTCTTGGCAAACTGGTGCCGAAAGTCATGGATTCTGCCGTGGATTTAGATGTGCCGTTGAAAGTAGAAAGCTCGTTTGGACCAACTTGGTATGACGCCAAGTAGAAAGAAGTCATATGCCCGAATTACCAGAAGTTGAAAATGTGCGCCGCTCATTATCTGAGCTAGTCGTTGGAAAAACGGTTTGTGGTGTCCACACCAACTGGGAGAAAATTCTCGTTGGCGGCCTTTCGACGTTTACTAAAGCCTTAGCTGGTGCTACGGTGACGGCAGTGGATCGCCGCGGCAAGTATTTGCTGTTGCGGTTTGATAATCAGGTGACCTTGGTGTCGCATTTGCGCATGGAAGGTAAATACCAACTAGCGCCAACTGCAGACGAGCCACCCGCAAGATTTTTGCATGTATGGTTTGATTTCACCGATGGCAGCCAATTGCGGTACTTGGACATGCGCAAGTTCGGGCGCATGCAGTTGTGTGATACCGGTTCTGAAATGCAAGTCGGCGGGTTGAAAACCATGGGGCCAGAACCCACTGTCGAAACTTTTGACGCGACGGATTTTTATCGCACCTTGCAAAAACACAAGAAGCCGATCAAATCCGTTATCTTGGATCAAAATGTGGTTGCAGGCGTGGGCAATATCTACGCGGATGAAACCTTATGGCGCGCAAAAATCAACCCGATGCAGCCGGCATGCACTTTGAAGCGTTCAGAAGCAGATGCCTTGCATGATCAAATTATCGCGGTGCTTGGCGAGTCGATCAAACTCGGCGGCACCACGGTACATACTTTTGTTTCGGCGGATGGGCGTACTGGTGGCTTTCAAGATAAATTGCAAGTGTATGGTAAACAAGGCACCCCGTGTCCAAGATGTGGTACTGAAATCGTCAAAACTAAAGTTGGCCAACGCGGGACTCACTATTGCCCGCAGTGTCAGCCGTTGAGAAAGCGTGTGATGCATTGACTTATAAGTTAGGGTTAACTGGTGGCATCGCCAGCGGCAAAAGTACGGTCGCAGCACTGTTTAAACAAGCGGGTTATCCAGTGATCGATGCGGATGTGATCGCCAGACAAATTGTTGAACCCAATTCGTTAGCGCTGAAAAAAATTGCGTTGCGTTTTGGGCGAGATATGATTCAATCCGATGGTACGCTGAATCGCAAAGCTTTAGGGGCCAAAGTCTTCGGTCACCCGCAAGCCTTGGCTGATCTGAATGCCATTGAGCATCCTTATATTCGTGTGGCGTTGACCAAGGCGTTAGATGATGCAGCGGCCAGTGGTGTTGCTTTAGTCGTCGGCGATATTCCGTTGATGTATGAAACCCAGTGGCAAGATTATTTTGATGGGGTCGCAGTGGTGAACATTACACCAAAACTCCAGTTGGAACGTTTGATGGCGCGCGATGGGTTAACAGTCGATGAAGCGCATGCGCGCATCGAGTCGCAAATGCCATTAGCCGAAAAAGTGGCCAAAGCAGATTTTGTCATCGATAATTCGTTAGGCCAGCAAATGCGTGAAGTCCAAGTGAAACAGTTGATCAAGCATCTGACGGGGAAGTAG
>CAKRHU010000169.1 GCA_934339215.1 uncultured Lacticaseibacillus sp. | reverse complement strand
GATGACGATGATTCGACGGTAATTTCTTGGCTCGGCGGCAAGATCTTAGTCGGAACTTTAGTTGCCGTTGCGGCAGCATTAGTCGAAGCAACATTGATGTTGATCGTTGGCTTGCCAGTGGTTCACCTCTTCGGCTACTATGCGATGACGATCCTATTCGCCTTGTCAGCAATGTATTTGACACAAGTGTTGAATCTCGCATTCAATCGCGTTGGCATTTTCATCGCGTTAGGGTTATTGACGCTGAGTGGCTCTGGCGGCTTGTTCCCAGCCCAAACCATCAGCCCGCTTTATGAAAGCACGCAGAAATTCCTCCCGATGACTTATGCCATCAATGGCTATCGTGAAGCGATTTCTGGTGGGATCGCCGGTGGCACTGTGGTATCTAGTGTCTTTGTATTGATCGTGGTGGCGTTATTGTCCTTGCTCTTGATGATTCCTGCGGTTGGGTTACAATCAAAGTGGAATCACACAAGCGCAAATGATTAAAATGTGATACGCTATATCCAATAGGGGGAATATGATAATGGCCGAAACCGACTTGTTGGAAGCATATATCGAAGTCTACTTCAAAGCGTTTAAGTACGTGGGTGACTTGATCTCAGAGCCGATGAAGGCGGATGGGATCTCGTTTGAACAATTCTTGATCATGCGCGATCTAGCTGCAGGACAGGAATTAGGTTTATCCGAAATTGCCAAAAAACGCGGCGTGACGCGCGCGGCGATTTCTCGGCAGATCAAGACCCTATTGGAAAAAGATACCATTACCCAAGAACGCGACGCCGTCGATCGCAGACGCTTATATCTGCGGTTGACGGATCACGGTGAAGAAGTGACCACGCGGATCAATAAAGTGATTCACAAACGCTTCTATGATTGGGTCGACACGCTAGGTGAACAAGATGCGCATGAATTACTGCGGATCATGCGGCGGGTTGGCGAAACCATCATTGCCAAAGATAAAGCCGAACGTGGGGAATAACTAAAAAGGCGGTATGCAGTCAAACCTGATTGCATACCGCTTTTTGTATGGGCTGAAAATATTTGATGGAGATGAGTCAAAGTGAGGGAAGGCACAACAAATCCACGAAATAGGTACCTATGTCGTGAATCTGTGGCTTTACGGTCGACCGTAAAGCTTTGATTGCTAAACAGCTCTGCATTGCCTTTCGCACACAGACGTCGACTGGCTTCCATGTTGCCATGAGGATCGTGCACCCAGCAGTTACTTGGTATGAGTCCAATGTGGACCCTTCTGTGCCAGCACTTTGAAACCAGAGATCCAGTGGAGCTGAACCATTAGCTCAGACGCTGTGGGATCGTCTCTACGGTTTAGCAGGCTCTGCCGCCCAACGCGTTGTGGTATGGTCAGCCTGCGCTAAGCTGATCACTCCTTCTGGCAGTAATGTAAAACCTCAAACACAAAAACACAAGTAAAAGGATGGAAATGTTTGGTGACTTGATAATGGAAGGATAAATTGTAAACTTTCAATCGAGTCTGAATAACTTTGGGTGAAGTAGCCGTCTGGTAATGCACACGTTAGAATCCAACCCGAAACTTACCAGATGCGTGAATTAAATTGGTATAGGCACATTAGCGATTGTCATTCACCATGGTCTGAAATTTTTTCACGAAAAAAATTAAAAACACGTTGACAAAAGATGAGAAAGAGATTATCTTATTCACAACAAAACAAGTTCGTCCATAAACCGTTGAGATGGAGATCAAGATCATTGTGCACGCACAGAGAGCGGCCGTTGCTGGGAATGCCGTAGAACGCAGGTGATTAAATGGACCATCGAGGGACACCCCAAAAGCTTTTGTGAGTCAGGGTGTACGTCAGGTATACGTCAGTTACCGGGAGAGTGTTAGCTCTTCGCCAAGTGGGGGTATAGGCTTTATTTAGATACCCAATTAAGGTGGCACCGCGGAATAATCCGTCCTTAAACAGCATGACTGTTTATGGGCGGATTTTTTGTATTCTATGAAAACAGGTGACCACAATGATGAACAAACGATGGCAATGCTTAGGAAAATGTTGAACGCCACTCACACATTCCTAGGAGGAAACCCTTATGTTAAATGAAACGATCGCACACTTAGTGAACCACACGGACTTAACTTTTGATGAAACCAAAGCGGCCCACAACGAACTGTTACATGGTGAAGTTGATCCCAGCCTCATTGCCAGCTACTTAACTGCAATGGCTGAAAAAGGCGCCACAGCTACTGAAATTGCCGGCGCCGCCGATTCCATGCGGAGCAACGCCACCAAGTTTGATCCAGAAGAACCAGTGCTTGAAGTCGTCGGTACTGGTGGTGATCATGCCAACACCTTCAACATTTCCACCACGTCAATGTTTGTCATTGCCGCCGCTGGTGCTGACATTGCCAAGCACGGCAACCGCGCCGCGTCTTCTAAGTCGGGTGCTGCTGATGTTTTAGAAGCATTAGGTTACAACATCAACGCCTCCGTTGAAGCTTCTGAAGCTTTGTTGCATCAATATCACGCTTGCTTCTTATTTGCCCAAAAGTATCACGCCGCGATGCGCTTCGTCGGCCCAACGCGCAAGTTGCTCGGCTTCCCAACTATTTTTAACTTGATCGGCCCGCTAGCTAACCCCGCTAAGCCAACTTACCAACTGCTTGGCGTTTACCGCGAAGATTTGATGAAGCCAATGGCCGATGCGTTGATTCAATTAGGCGTCAAACGCGGCATGGTCGTGCATGGCGAAGATGGCTTGGATGAAGTCACGGCTACCGGTAAGACAGATGCGTTGGTGATCGACAATGGTCAAATCACTACGCGCACCATCGATCCTCATGATTATGGTTTTGATTATGCAGCCCAAGCCGATCTTGTCGGTGGCACACCGGCTGAAAATGCGCAAATCACCCGCGACATTTTAGCTGGCAACCCAGGGCCAAAGACCGATGCCGTGCTACTCAACGCTGGGGTGGCCTTGTACATCGTGCGCAAAGCTGATTCCATCACCAACGGCATTGCATTGGCCAAGCAAACCATCGCTGACGGCAAAGCCACTGCGTTGTTGAGCAACTTGGTCAAAGCGTCCAACCAAGAGGTGAGTGCATGATCTTAGATGACTTAGTCGCTGCGACTACCGCCCGCATCCAACGTGAAAAAAAGCTGATCAGCTTAGCGGCTTTGCAGCAACAAGTCGCTGAGGTACGCCCGGTCGACAAGCCGAGTTTCATTGCCAGCTTGGATGATCACTTTGGCATTATCGCTGAAGTGAAGAAAGCTTCACCGTCTAAAGGCTTGATTGCCAAAGATTTTCCGTTTTTAGGGATCGCGCGAGAATACACCAAAGCAGGCGTTGATGCCATCAGCGTGTTGACGGAGCCGGATTACTTCAAAGGGGATCTTGAGTTCATGCATGAAATCGCGCAAGTCACCAGCAAGCCGGTGTTGCGCAAAGACTTCGTGATCGATCCTTACATGATCTATCAAGCCAAGATTCACGGTGCCAGCCTCGTGTTGTTGATCGTTGCGATTTTGTCGGATCAACAACTGCATGACTATTATCAACTTGCGACTGAATTAGGCTTGGAAGTGTTAGTCGAATGTCATGATGAAACCGAGATCAAGCGCGCTTTGGCAGTGCATCCCCAATTGATCGGCGTCAACAATCGCGACTTGCGCGATTTCACTGTCGATATTCATCACTCAGAACAATTGCGAGCAATAATTCCAGCCGACATCAAAGTGTTAGCCGAATCTGGCATCACGCAAGCGGCCCAACTCAAAGAATTGAAACAACATGGCTTAAATGGCGTATTGATCGGCGAAACCTTCATGCGCGCGGCGGACCGCCGAGCCATCATTCAACAATACAAGGAAGCAGTCTTATGACCCAAGTGAAAGTATGCGGCTCGACTAGCCTTGAAGACATTGCCATTATCAACCAAGTACATCCTGATTACGCCGGTTTTGTGTTAGCCGGCGGGCGGCATCATGTCTCAGATGATCAACTGCAAACCTTAACGGCAGCGCTTGATCCCACCATTTGCAAAGTGGCGGTCGTCGTCGAACCCGACTTGCGCCACTTGATTCGCTTGCATGACCAACACTTGATCGATGCGGTCCAACTACATCGCGTCAGTCGCAAAAAAACCATTGTGGCCTTGCAACAAGCTGGGCTGATGGTGATCTCAAGAATCGACGTTTCAGCACCTAGTACGGTTGCCGACATTGCGTTACTCGATGCCGGTGACGGTTCAGGCGAAACCCTTTCTTGGAACGAACTACCACCAGTCGATCAGCCGCTGATGTTAGCGGGTGGGTTGGATGGTGACAATGTCCAAACCGCGATCCAAGCGGTGCATCCCCAAATCGTCGATGCCTCCAGCCGCTTAGAAACCAATGGTCACAAAGATGCCAACAAAGTGCACGCCTTCGTTTCCGCGGTGCGTGCCATCAAAGAGGAGCTTTAATATTATGGAAGAAAAAATTGATAACCGGTTTGGCGAATTCGGTGGCCAATACGTGCCAGAAACTTTAATGGCCAGCTTAGACCAGTTGACTGAATGTTTTGAAAATGCCAAACAAGATCCAAAGTTTTATGAAGAATTTCACCGTTTGCTCAACGATTACGCCAACCGCCCATCGTTGCTGTATTACGCCAAGCGCATGACCGAAGACCTCGGCGGCGCTAAGATCTACTTAAAGCGCGAGGATTTAAACCATACCGG
>CAKRHU010000168.1 GCA_934339215.1 uncultured Lacticaseibacillus sp. | reverse complement strand
GTCGGAACCCATAGATTTTCGGGCCGTTAGGCGATTGGTATAGCTAGCTGGAAGATTCAAAACCCACTTACGCGGCCGGACAGCGTTTGTGAATATAACCGGAATTAAAAGTGACTTAGGATAAATTGCAAATGAACGATAACACGCCTTGCAAGATTTGGCGAATTTGGGCCAAAAAAATATCAGGCACCTCAGCACCTGACACTCACTATTATATAGTAGGAACTAGTAATCCAACCCGTCACTGGACAAGTTGGCGCCGTTAGTGGCGATCACCCGTTGATACCAAGCGAAGGATTCTTTGCGACTGCGCGCACCTGAGCCTTTGCCTTCATCGTCGAGATCGACATAAATGAAGCCATAGCGTTTGGACATTTCACCAGTAGAAGCCGAAACCAAATCAATGCAACCCCATGGTGTGTAGCCCATGACTGGCACACCATCTGCAAGGGCGCCTTCAATGGCTTTGACGTGTTCACGCAAGTAATCGATGCGATAGCCGTCAAAAATGCGCCCGTCTGCTTCAACTTGGTCGTGTGCACCGAGACCATTCTCCACCACGAAAACTGGGACTTGGTAGCGATCGTAAAGTTCGTTTAACGCGATGCGCAAGCCTGTTGGGTCGATTTGCCAACCCCAATCAGAGGCTTTGAGATAAGGGTTCTTGACACCACCCATTAAGTTGCCGGCAACCGTGTCTTTCGTTTCGCCGGTAATTTCAGTGGCACTGGACATGTAATAAGAGAAACTCAAGAAATCAACGTGATATTCTTTCAACAAGGCGAGCTCTTCTGGTGTCCGGTCGAGGTCGGCTTCAGTTAAGCCAAATTCTGCCAAGTAGCGATGCGTGTATGCCGGGTACTCACCGCGAACTTGCACATCGGCACAGAAGAAGTTGAAATCTTGGTTGTGTTGTAAGTTGGCTAGCTGATTGACCGGGTTGGCGTTGTATGCATAACTGGTGGCATATAAAATCATATTGCCCATTTGAATGTCAGGATTGACGCGACGAGCAGTTTGTACCGCGTAAGCCGATGCGACAAATTGGTTATGCCAAGCTTGGAACACGGCCTTTTTCGGGGTATCGCCAACCATGCCTTGGGACAACACTGGGAAGTGCGCGGCCGAGTTGATTTCGTTAAAGGTCAAGAAATAGTTGACTTTGTTCCCCCAGCGTTCGATCACGGTGTCGGCAAAGCGCTTGAAAAACGTGATCAGTTCCTTGTTCTTCCAACCACCAAAATTGATCGCTAAGTTCAAGGGAAGTTCATAGTGCGACAAGGTGATGACCGGTTCGATGTGGTGTGCTAAGCAGGTGTCGATCACATCATCGTAAAAGGCGAGACCATTTTCATTGGCATTAGTTTCTGTGCCTTGAGGGAATAGGCGACTCCATGCAATCGAGAAGCGATAGCATTTGAAGCCCATTTCCGCAAACAAGGCGATATCTTGTTTGTAATGATGGAAGAAGTCGATACCTTCGTGGTTAGGATAAGTGTATTTTGAGGGATCGATGGTCCAGTCAAAATTAGGGTCAGCCACAATGTTTAAGCGTTGTTTGCCGCCTGGTAAGGCGTCATCGATCGATGGACCGCGGCCCCCTTCTTGCCAGCCACCTTCGAGTTGATTGGCAGCAGTGGCGCCACCCCATAAGAAATGTTTTGGAAAACTCATAAAAGTATACTCCTTTCAACGTAAGCGCTACCGATATTGTAACACAATAAATCGCTCACGAGATTTCTGCAAATTAGTTGTAAATTTACAGCGCATCGGATATGTTGTGATCATATGGAAAACCTGACCCAAGATATTCGTCCGATTTCGGAATTACGACAATACACGAAACTGTTAGAAGATGTTCAACCAAACCATCCAGTCATTTTGACGAAGAATGGTTATGGAAAATACGCCTTGGTGGATCTTGCCGATTTTGAGCGGATCGCTAAGTTAGCCCTCAAACAAGAACTGATCCAGATGTATGAACAGTCGCAAAAAGAGGACATCACGCCACTCGAGGAGGTGAAACGAATGTTTGATCAGCCATGATGTCCGCTGGGTTTCGGCGTAGTGCTTTGCTCGACTTCGCTCGGCTGAATCAATACATGGAAGTCACTTTCGGACATCTGACGCAAAGACGGGTCCAAAATGAATTGTTCAAAAGTGTTGAAAGGTTAGCGACATATCCTGGATTAGGACGTTCGATAACCACAATATTTGGAGAAGAAGTGCCACCGTTAAGCTTCTATCGGTTGCAGAAAGTGACGATTTTTTATGAGGTCAGCGGTGATCATTAATTTGTCGTGCGAATTATCAGCAACAAGCAAGACGTCAACCAGCTACTTGCTGCGGTCATTGAACCTGAAAGATAACGAAATATTTTTAAGGGGATGTGATGAACCCGCCTCCAAAAAATCAGGATACCCTGAGCGTTTGGCCTAGACCACTATTGATTTCCGTGCTACACTGTAACTGTTGAGAAACGGCAAACTTCAATGAAGGAGATCATCTAATGAGCTACTACATCCATGCGGATAAGTTTTTCCTGAAGAACACCACTGAAAACGGTGGTTGGCTTGAAATCACTGACGACGGCAAGTTTGGGGACTACACCCCAGCTTACGGCAAAAAGCCAACCGGCGAGATCAAAGACTACGGGGATCAATGGATCGCCCCAGGTTTGGTCGACACCCACATTCATGGTTCTTTAGGCCATGACGTGATGGACAACGACTGGAACGCCATCAACGACATGTCTGAAGGCTTGTTGAAAACTGGTGTGACCAGCTGGCTGCCAACTACTTTGACAGCTGACTTCGAACACCTCAATGACGTATGTAAGACCATCGGCGACCACGCTGGTGAAGAAACTGGTGCCAAAGTTCAAGGGATTTATTTTGAAGGCCCATTCTTTACTGAAGAACACAAAGGCGCCCAAAACCCGAAGTACTTCCGCGACCCATCCATCAAAGAATACGATGAATGGCAAAAGTCTGCTAAAGGCATGTTACAAAAAATGGCTTTAGCGCCAGAACGTGACGGTGCGGTTGAATTCACCAAGCACATGGCTCAAGATGGCAAAGCCGTTGCTTTAGGTCATTCTTCTGCGACGTTTGAACAAGCTAAAGCCTGCGTTGAAGCCGGCGCAACAGTATTTTGCCACACCTTCAACGGCATGTCTGGTTTGACTCACCGCGAACCTGGGATGGTCGGCGCGGCGATGTTCATGAACATTGTTGACGACGAATTGATCTGCGATGGCCACCACGTGCGTCCAGAAGTCGCATCCTCTTTGATCCGTGAAAAGACGCCAGAACACATCGCCTTGATCACTGACTGCATGTCCGCTGGTTTGATGCCAGAAGGCGATTACATGTTAGGCGAATTCCCAGTGATCGTTAAAGACGGTACTGCTCGCTTAAAGAACGGCGGTAACTTGGCCGGCTCGATTTTGAAGTTAAACGACGCCATCAAAAATGTCGTTGACTGGAACGGCAATACCCCTGAAGAAGCCGTGATGATGGGTTCATATGTCCCAGCTAAGTCCTCTAAAATCGATGACAAGTGCGGTAGCATCTTACCAGGTCGCGACGCTGACTTCTTAGTATTGAACAAGGATATGTCCTTGTCTGAAACTTACTTGGATGGCGTTTCTCGTTACCAAGCTTAATTCAAATCGCTTCAACGAAATCACCGAGCCGCGTGCTTGGTGATTTTTTTGAGCAACATTATTTCGATACCATTGTTGCCTAGCAGTACGAAAATTTGTGGGCGCCGGTGGCTTGGCGACACTGTGGAAAACTGGACAAGTTGCCGGTGCGGCCGGCTCCAGAGATCAGCATAAACCACTGATGCTCTTTTGCCGGTGAAACCTGTGTGAACCGCCACAAACCGACGTTTCACTTGTTTTCACTACCACGGGCAATTGTCCAGTTTTCCTCCGTTTTGCCAAGCCG
This sequence comes from uncultured Lacticaseibacillus sp., assembly GCA_934339215.1. Taxonomy (GTDB): domain Bacteria; phylum Bacillota; class Bacilli; order Lactobacillales; family Lactobacillaceae; genus Lacticaseibacillus. The sequence continues at coordinate 782 of CAKRHU010000168.1, read as the reverse complement.
CTTCCGTCCACAAATTTTCTCAGTCAATATCACAAGTTTACGGATTAAATTTCCATCAGGTTAGCAAGCGACTCGTCATCATTAACAAGGTATTAACGCGGAATCGCATGTTTCGTAGCCATCAAACGGCGTTAGATCACTATCGCCAGATAGCGGCATGAAACACTATCGATGCCAGACGTGTTTGACGAAGATAAATTATAGAAGCTTTTTTGGACTTTAGGCCGATTGATTAGACGAACGAATTTGATAGGATAGGCTCATTATCAGATTTTTGGAGGTTTGGAACAGTAATCCAAAATATCTAATAATGTTGAAGCTTGGAGTGAAATGTTTTGCTTGTAGCATCTAGTGGAAGACAAGCGGATGACTCACCCAAGCATGAGATACTCGTGAAATAGGCATTGGCAAACCGTGAATGGACAATGACGACTTTCATCTCGTCTTGACAACATGATTTCATTTTTCTTGTATACAATGTATTCAAGGAGGTGAAACTCATGCTTAAGTCTCACAAGGTGCGCTGTTATCCTAACCAAACGATGCAGAAATTTATTGACAACGCGTGTCACTACCGGCGCTATTGCTATAATCAAGCCCTTGAAACTTGGAATAGCATGTATGATGCATCGTTGGTGTTGCAAGATAAAACCATGCGTCCAAATGAGCGTAAGGTGCGTGACGAACTGGTTGCCAACAAAGCTGATTGGCAATACGCACAATCAGCTCGGACATTGCAATTGGCGGTTCATGACTTAGGCCAAGCATGGAAGAACTTCTTC
>CAKRHU010000167.1 GCA_934339215.1 uncultured Lacticaseibacillus sp. | reverse complement strand
ACAGAATCCGGTAACGCCTTTGTGATGATGCCTGCCGTCACCACTGGCGCCAATGCCTTACCGAAAAAATGGCTCGCTGATGGCACCGCGGTGACCACGACTGCGCGCCAACTCCTCGGATCTTTAGGCGTTGCCTTAGCCACTGCAATCTTGACCCAAGTCGGTGGCATCGCCGGTTTTCGGGCGGCGTTTCTCACGTTTGCTGTGGTCGGAGTCCTCGGCTTGTTGTTAGGTCTGCGCTTGAAGTCCGCCAAATAAAATCTTGCAACGCAATCGCTGCATTGTGCTAAAATTGAGGCAACTAAACCACAAAGGAGAATCGCTATGAATGTCTTCAACGCCTTGAAACTGATCCAATTCGACCACCAGCCGCTGAATCATCAACAAGTTGTGATCACCGATGCCAACGGCAAGCCTGATGCCCAGTTGTCTGAGTTGTTGGCGGATTGCCTCAGTAAGGTGGACATTTTCATCGATTTCAACACCACTAACTCTGTCGCTGATGTGATCGACGACTTACATTTATTGACGCCACTACCTTATGACGTCTTAGAAGAATATCAAAAAGTCCTCGAACAGCACATCGTCGGCGTCAACTTTGCCAGCCACAAAGAACTGATCGAGCTGATTTACGAACCGCTGGTTTAACCCTTCGATACGGCAAGCTTCTATTCATATGAAGTTTGCCGTTTTTTGTGGCCTGATTTGCTTGTTTATAATTGCACATGGTCTTCACAGTTGGTACACTGAATGAAAATTAGAGGGGTAACAATATGCAAACACAACTTCCGGCTCAAATTAAAACCGTTTGGCGCCTGCGTGCCATGATTGACGGACTGATCTGGGTGATATTAGTCGTCGGACTAGCCGTGGTCAAAACCCTATGGCTGATCCATATGCCTTGGTGGCCGATGATCGTTGTTTTAGGATTGGGTATCTTACATGTCGGCAGCCACCTGATTTTGATCCCTTATCGCTATGCCTTTTGGCGCTATCAAATCAGTTCTAACGATGTGGTGTTAAAAAGCGGGTTTATTTTCCGCAAAACGGAAGCCATTCCCATCGCCCGCATTCAAAATGTGACGCTGGAACAAGGCCCCTTGTTGCGCGGGCAACATTTGCAAAGTGTCAAAGTGCAAACTGCCGCCACCACACATGAAATCGCCGGCGTCGAAGAATCCGTCGCTGATGCTTTGCGCGAGCAGATCATGCAATTGGCTAAGGAGGCTCGCGATGACGCCTAGCCGAATGCCTTTACTCGCGCTACCGGTAATGATTGGCCAAGAATTTAAATCTTGGTGGTACTTGCTGATCGTCGCCGGCTCTTCTGTGTTCAAAAATGGCTTCAGTTGGTGGGCAGTGCTAGGCATCAGCGCCGCGTTGTTATTTATCGTGGGTCTGGCAGCCGTTCGCTACTGGCGGTTTTCTTATTTAATCGACGACACTGCCGTCACCATCAATTCCGGGTTGTTCGTCAAAAAAGTGCGCCACATTCCTTATCCCAATATTCAAACCCTCAGCCATCAACAGTGGTTCTTCTTACAACCATTCGGCTTGGAAACCTTGAATATTGAAACATCCAATAAAGATGGTAAAGAAGGGGCTGGGACGCTATATGCCGTGTCAACTGCTGTGGGGCAAGCAATCGAAGCCCATCGCCATCATCAACCATTGCCAACCAGTGACGCTTTTGAAACTCAGCCCAACGAACCAGCGACGCCCACTTTTGATGCACGTTATCAAATTTCTGCACGTGATCTCAATTTATATGCTGCCACCAGTATGGGCTTTTTGGCGATCCTAGCGGCGTTGGGGTGGTTATGGAATAAACTCGATGATGTGATCCCGAAAACTTGGCAACAAAGTGCGTTTGATCAACTCGCCCATCTCGCTGTTTTAGTCCTCGTGGTTTTTGCGATCTTGTTCTTAGCCGTCGCTGTGTTGATTTCTTATTTAAACTTGTTGCAGCGCTACTATCACTTCACGCTGACCAAACAAGCCCATACCTTAACAGCGACACGAGGCTTTTTCAAGCGGTTGGAAGTCTCTGTCCGCATCAGCCGGATTCAAGCCGTGCGCATGCGGCAAAGTTTGTTGCGCCATTGGTTACATCTCACCACGATTCAAGCCTTACTTGCCAGTAACGCTGCCGATGAGGAAAAAGACAACGACTTGGTGTTGCTGCCAGTGATCAAAGCAGACCTTGCGTTGACTCGGATGCATCAATTTATCGATTGGGTACCGGAAACTGCGCCTGATTTCATTCATGTGCCGAAAACCAATCGTTGGTATTATGTGCGCAACTGGCTGTTATGGAATCTGTTATTCGTCGCGATCATCAGTTTCGCTGTTGGCCATTTTTGGTCGCAGTGGTTGCTTTGGACAATACTCTTATCCGCGTTATGGGTCTTGATTCAAAGTCTTCAAGGCTGGTATGCGGCCAAGAACGCTGGCGTATCCATCATCGACGCGCATACCTTATTGCTTCAAAACGGAAGCTTGTGGAATCTGACCCAATATGTGGTGCGCCGCCAAAACATCCAAGCGCTGTCTTTAAATCAAAGCATTTGGATGACCCGAAAACACATCGCGCATTTGGCATTGCACATCCGGCGCGGTGACGGGAATGAATCCGTTGAAGTGCGGTATCTCAAGGCTGAAACGGTGGAAAAAATTCTGAATTGGTATCGCCAACGTTAATTTCTGAAATTTTCTGAAAATAATCCTTACGCGCAGTGAAATTTTCTGGTAACGTTAATTCTTGTTGTGGGTGACATTTTTTGTCGCTTGGTTCCGTATAGGTGGCTTGCCACTGACTCTACCTCCCAAAATTCTAAACCCACACATAAGGAGTTACACGTGCCTAAGAATTTTAAAGAAGAAATCTTTTTCAGCTTGATCATGGCTGGTTTAATGGTATTTGTCATGGCAGGCTACAACGTCGCCATGGCTGACGGCTTTTCAAACGGTTATATTTTAGAAGTGCTCAAAGGCTACCCATTGGCGTTGATCGTCGCCTTGATCTTGGATCTCGGTGTCGTCGGCCCCACCGCTAAGAAAATCTTCTTCAATCACATTTTCAAACCTGAAATGGAAAAAAAGCCGATCATCATCGGGATCTCAATTTCGATTTTGATGGTTGCCGGGATGGTCACCTTGATGTCCGCTTTTGGGATGATTGTCACCCAAAACTTTGCCGGTAACATCGGCTTAACTTACTTGCATACTTGGATCTTCAACTTGTTCATGGCGCTACCATTACAATTGCTGATCGTCGGCCCGATTGCACGCTTTGCCTTAAGTGCTTTCCAAAACCGCGGTGCCGAAGCTGCAGAAGCCGAATAAAATTGAAAGTCTGGCCTTAGTAGCCGGGCTTTTTTCTTGAAATTTTTCTGGAAAAGTTGCTTACGAAAAGCATGATTTTCTGCTAAGATGACCGACGTAAATTAAAATCGATCGCAACGCTTGGCGACTATTCAAGCGCCGCAACACCCAATAGCTGTTAACGGCTATTTTTTTGCACTGGATGCAGTCGATCAAAGGCGTGTAAGTTATGGAATTATCTCAAGCAATGCCGAAAGCGCGCGTTGAAATCGCGCATCCAACATTGGCGATGGTCGGCTTGACGATCGGGTCATTCGTCGGTATGTTTTCAGAAACAGCGTTAAACATTGCCTTGCCTTCATTGATGACGGCGTTAAACGTCAGCCAAGGTACGATTCAATGGCTGGTCACCGGTTATATGTTAGTCATCGGCATCTGCATGCCCTTATCCAGCTTATTGACGAAGTGGTTCACCACCAAAAAAATCGTTTTATTTGTCTTAGGGGCCTTTATCGTTGGGATCTTGTTATCGGCAAACGCCAACTCTAGCTTAGCTTAGGTGATTTTCGGCTACGTGGTGTTAATGATCGGCGCCCCTTTAGCGATGTCCCCTGCGCAAACTTATGGCTTGAACAGTTTATCTGGAGCGTTGAGTACTGACGGCAGTGCGATTTTAACCACGCTGCAACAAATCGTCGGCGCCGTTGCCACTGCGATCGCCACCAGTTTGATCGCCTTTGGCAGCAGTCAACAAGCCGGTGTAGCCGGATTGACTGTCGGTACGCATGCTGGGTTTGGCTTCGTTTTGATTTTGGCCGTGGTTGCCTTACTGGTGTCCACCCAAGTCGAAAGTATTAGCAAAAAATGAGAATTTGTTGACTTATTGATGATGCAACGCTAATATTGGTTAACAATATGAGACATGGTGAAGATGAGTAATGCGAGTCGGCGGTACAGAAAGACCTTGATAGTTGGAAAAGGTTACGCCAAACGCATGAAGATGGTCTTCGATCGTCATTGTCGGTGAGCATGCAAGCCGACAACGGGCACTTCCCGTTATCAAGCCAAGCAATTTTGCTTGATGAGATCATTGGTGTGAGCCAATGATAAAACAAGGTGGTAACGCGAAGAAATCCGTCCTTGACCAATTCGGTTGGTCTGGGGCGGTTTTTTTTACTGTCCGAACAAGGTACAATTAAACTAAAGATAAGTGTTTTTAGGAGGAAAGTCGACTATGTGGAAAATCATCACCGAAGCCTTACCACAACTGATCGTCGCTGGGTTAAAATACACCATCCCGATCGCGGTGATTTCGTTTATCATCGGCTTGGCGCTGGCGTTAGTGGTGGCATTGACGCGTATCAGTACCAAGCGCGGCGCGTTTAACATTTTAAGATGGATCGCAGGCTTTTACGTGTGGCT
>CAKRHU010000166.1 GCA_934339215.1 uncultured Lacticaseibacillus sp. | reverse complement strand
GCTTGGCCCACTAGAAACCGTGATGGTCACCGTATCGCCTTTATTCAGTTGCGTGCCCGAGCCAGGAGACTGGCTGATAACATTGCCTTTTTCAACTGAATCTGAGGCTGCAGTTTGTGAGTTCACCCCAAATCCATTGGCCCGTAGCGTCGCATTGGCTTGCGCTTCAGTCATGCCTGCCACTGAAGGCACCGAGATTTGACTCTTAGGGGCAGACGAGTAGCTGTTAGCATTGGTAGCGCCTTTAGACACGCTGAAAATGATCGTGGTATTCGACGGCACCACTTTGGAGCCAGCTTCAACATCTTGATCTAAAATCTCGCCTTTGGCCACAGATGTGCTGGATTCTTTCACTTGATGCACGGTAAAACCTTTTTTACGCAGATCCTTGGCAACATCGCTATAGGTTTCACCGGTGTAATCATCCAAGGTAAAACGTTTTGAACCGCTGGATAGGATGATATTCACGTTACTGTTCGCCGCCACCTCAGCTTTTTGCGAAGGGTCGCTGGAAATAATTCGGTTTTTATCGACTTTGGAAGAATGTGCTGTGGTAATGTCGCCAAGTTTCAAGTTGGCATTTTCTAGGGCTGATTGGGCTTGAGATTGCGACATCCCCCGCAAATCAGGGACGGCCACATCGTTGTTGCCACCCGATAAGGCCACGACCACGCCGACGACGATCAAGGCCACTGCAATGGCTGCAGCGATAAATGGCCAGCGAGTTTTCAGCCAAGCCCAACGTGATGGCTGCTTTTTAGGCGCAGGCGTGGCAGGCTTTACTGGTGCATCGGCTTTAATTTCAGGTTTTGGGGCCTCGGGTTGCTTGATGACTGGCAAAACCTTGGTTTCGTCGAGATCATCTTCAGCATTCGGCACAAATTTTTCTTCATGGGCTCGAGTCGGCGATAACGCGGTTTTTAAATCGGAGTTCATCGCATCAGCTGAAGAATAGCGATTGTTGGGATCTTTTGCCGTGGCTTTTAAGACCACGTTCTCAAGCGCTTGGGGAATGCGCGGATCAAACTGGCGGACTGAAGGCATTTCCTCTTGGAAGTGTTTCAAGGCGATTGATACTGCTGAGTCCCCTTCAAACGGCACCGTACCAGTCAGCATTTCAAATAAAATGATCCCTAATGCGTAAATATCGCTTTGGCGCGTCGGCATGCCACCACGAGCTTGTTCAGGGGATAAGTAATGCACCGACCCTAATAACGAATTAGTTTGGGTCATTGAATTATCGGACAACGCCACAGCGATCCCAAAATCTGAGATCTTGGCATTGCCGTCGCGATCGATCAAAATGTTTTGCGGTTTTAAATCGCGGTGAATGATGTGATGATCATGGGCGACTTCAACTGCGGACAAAATTTGCCCCATGATCTCAATGACACGTTGATACGGAATGGGAAAATGCTCCACAATGTATTTCTTGAGATCAGAGCCTGGCACATATTCCATGACCAAGTACTGTTGTCCAAAGGCTTCCCCCACATCATAAATGGACACGATATTAGGGTGGACCAATTCACTGGTCGCCATGGCTTCGCGCTGGAAACGCCGAGCCGCGTCAGGATCATTTTGCAGATCCAAGCGCAACACTTTCACAGCGACATCCCGGTCTAAGATCAAGTCATGAGCGAGGTAAACATTGGCCATGCCACCTTCGCCTAAGGTTTGCTTCAATTGGTAACGCTCGTTTAAAGTATAGCCTGGCTCGATCATTGGGCTTTCCTCCAATCTTGGTGGATGATCAAAGCGGTGATATTATCAGGACCGCCAGCAGCATTGGCTTGATCGATCATCATTTGCGCCTTGACGCCTAACGGCACAGACTGCGCCAGAATCCTAGCGAGATCCGCATCGGGCACTTGATTGGTCAACCCATCGGAACACAGCAATAAGTAGTCGTCATATTCCATATCATAAATCGTGACATCAGCATCGACATCATCAGATACCCCCAGTGAGCGCGTGATGACATTGCGCTGGGGAAAACGCAGCGCTTCTTCTGCAGTCAATTCCCCATTCTTCACCAGTTCATTGACCAACGAATGATCTTCGGTGATTTGAACCAAATGATTGTGGCGGTACAAATAACCGCGTGAATCGCCAATATTCGCCACGACAAAGCGCGAGCCGGAAATGATCACCGCCACTAAAGTCGTGCCCATCCCGGAAAGATCGGTGTATTTTTGGGCTTTTTCTAAAATTAAACTGTTTTCTTGTTGTAACTCAAAAACCAGCCACCGCACGATGGTTTCAATATCAGTGTCGCCGGTTTTTTCAAACGCATAACCGATGTGAGAAACCGCCATTTCACTGGCCACATCCCCACCGAGATGGCCGCCCATCCCATCGGCAACAATGGCTAAGGTGACAGCTTGCTGATTGGCAAAGACGCCGACATAATCTTCATTATTTGGACGCTTACGCCCGATATCTGTGCGATATGCGTATTCCATGCTTACTCTCCGATACGTTCTAAGGTCGCGATGAAAAAGCCATCGGTTCCATAATCATCTGGGAACAATTGCAAAGCCGGGGCACTGTGGGCTTTGTCCAAGCGCTCAAGCCCAGGCGTTGGAATTTGGTGGAAGTCTGGATGAGCGGCTAGGAAGTTGGCCACCACATTTTGGTTTTCCGCCTTGGCCATGGTGCAAGTACTATAAGTCAACCGGCCGCCGAGCTTGACTAACCCGGCGACACTGTTTAAAATCGCTCCTTGAATTTCAGGCAAGTGCTCGAGATCTTCAGGCTTTTTTTCATATTTGATCTCAGGTTTGCGCCGGATCAAGCCAAGCCCAGAACAAGGCGCATCCACTAATACGCGATCAAAACTAGCTGGCGCAAAGGTGTCTTGGGCTTCGCGGGCATCCATTGCCCAAGCATCAACACGATCGGCTAAGCCTAAACGAGCAGCGTTTTTGGCGATCAATTTGACCTTATGCGGGTGCAAATCTAATGCCACCACTTTACCGCCGGCTTCAGCGTCTAAGTATTCGGCGATATGCGTGGTTTTCCCACCAGGCGCGGCACACGCATCCAGCACCTCAAAACTAGGCTTTAACGTCATCGACGGCGCCACCAACATTGACGATTCGTCTTGCATGGTGAACATGCCATATTCAAATTCTGGCGCGCCGGCTAAATGGCCACCTGGCGAGACTAAGCCTACAGGTGCCACTTTGGATGGCGCGATTTCTGGGAAGCGGTCTTCCAATTGCGCTTGAAGTTCTTCGACTGTATGTTTTTGCGTGTTGACGCGAATGGACGCGCTAGCCGGTTGGTTGATCACGCTTAAAATACTTTGGGTCTTGTCTAAGCCTTGTTCTTTGATCAACAAATCGACCAACCAACGTGGTGTCGACGACTCGATACTCAAGCGTTCAAGCGGATCTTTGAGGGTGTCTAAGCTCGGCACGCCTTGGCGTTGCAAATTACGCAAAATCGCCGTGACAAACTTGGCCACGCCGAGTTTTCCGCGCCGCTTAGCAATTTCCGTCGCATCATAAAAAATCGCGCGTTCAGGCACCTTATCCAAATACACCATTTGATACACAGCACCTTGTAGCAATACCCGCACCCAAGCATCGAGTTTGCGATTGCCAACAAAAGGCGCCAAATAAAAGTCCAACGTCAAGCGATGTTGAATCACGCCGTAAACGATGTTGGTCAATAAATGGGCATCACGTGGCTCTAAGGTATATTTTTTTAACGTGGCATCTAAAGTTAAGTTAGAATAGCTGCCTTGTTTTTCGACTTTTTCTAAAACTGTCACCGCAAGATCGCGGGGATTAGGCTTCACCAATGATTTGATCTCCTTGTGTGATCTGTTTACCAGCACCATTTAAGTAAGCGGCGATCGGTTGGATCGCTTTGCCGGCAGGTTGCAGTTGATTGATCGCAAAGACTGTGCCATTGCCTGCTGCAACATGTAATTGTTTCTTTTCGCGCAATACCACCGTACCCGCAGGTAAGTCAGTCGTTTCAGTCAGCGGCGTGATCGCCCATAATTTGGTCCGCACCCCGTTGAGCATCACCCACCCCCCGACTGCCGGCCGCAAACCGCGGACCCAATTGTCGAGTTGATCGGCTGGCAAGTTGATATCCAAATGTTCTTGGGCTTTGGTCAACGTTGGTGAGAACGTGACGCGGTCGGGATCTTGTGGGGTCTTGGTTTCGCGGCCAGCGATAATGTCAGGCAAAGTCGCCATCAGCAAATCGCGGCCCATGGTGCTGAGCTTGTCAAACACAGTGCCAGTATCATCATCACGCGTCAATGGTAAACGACTTTGGGCATACATATCCCCGGCATCCATGGCCTTCACCATTTCCATAATGGTGACGCCAGTTTCAGCATCCCCATTGATCACGGAATATTGAATCGGGGCGCCACCGCGATACTTCGGCAGTAGTGAGCCGTGCACATTTAACGCTACAATTTTGGCGGCATTTAAAAACTTCGTCGGCAAAAACTGGCCATAAGCAGCCGTGATCAACAAATCTGGTTGCAAAGCGATCGCTTGATCCAATTCTGGACTGCCAGAAAGTTTTTCAGGTTGTAAAACGGGTAAGTTCAAGCGTTCAGCCGCTTGTTTGACTGGACTTTGGTGTAAGACTTGTTTGCGTCCGACTTTGCGATCAGGTTGCGTGATCACTAGTTTGACGTCATATTCCGCATTTAATGCGTCTAAAATCGGCACCGCAAATTCGGGTGTCCCTAAGAAAATAACAGATGTCATAGAATCCTCCAAG